>JAIOQY010000032.1 GCA_021108435.1 Candidatus Aegiribacteria sp. | reverse complement strand
CAATGGAACCGTACACGAAAGCAATCTCAATTCTATCAGTAATAGGCTTCAGCAAGGATTTCAACCTATCCGCTACGCCACCTGTCTTAATGACGATATTTTTCAGATCAGTATAAATCGAACACTCCTGATTGGCTGAGTAGTGCTTCTGATTACCCAATCTTGATCTGGATACGATCCCAAGGGTACATAACCTGTCAAGTTCCTTACCAAGGTTAGTCGAATCCAATTCGAGAATCACTGATAACTGCCTGATGTAGTACTTCTCACCTGGATGCATGAACAGCCACTCAATAACTTTTGCCCGTGTTCCGGAGCCGAATAGTTGTTTAAGCATCTTCCTCCTTTGCAGCAGTATTCGAAGTGTTTTTCACCCGTATTGCAGTACTTTCTACCATAATTACAGTATTATTTTCTGTCATTGCGGTAAATATTACTGTATACTTCATTCATGGCAAGTGGGACTTTTTCTTCAGGCCGTGTGCCGGGCGCTTTTCGTTGACAGGTATGCGTCTTACTGAAGATAATTGCCACAGGCTGTTACACCTGCGGCAAAATTCTGGTAGCCCTGAGTAAGAGTTCTTTGAACCCCCTCATGGAATGGCTGAAGGGGTTACTCCAGCTTCGGCAGCGTTATCCCTGCACTAAAATCATCCAAGAACAATCCTACTGATTAGATACCATCAGGAAGCTCTGCTCCTGTTTCTGATTGGTGATAATTGAGAATTGCGTTGACAATCTACACTCTTTGAAGTACCTTTCAATCATGATTAAAAGACATATATCCAAAGCAGTCAGAGACCTGGCTAAAGGTTATCCGGCAATTGCAATCACCGGACCGCGTCAATCAGGAAAAACAACCCTGGCTAAAATGCTGTTCCCGAACAAAACATATGTATCTCTTGAAGATCCGGATATCTTAATGCTTGCTCGCGAGGATCCCCGGAAATTCCTGCACGCTCATGATAAAGGTGCAATACTTGACGAGGTGCAGCGCTGTCCGGAACTCTTTTCTTACCTGCAGGGCATTCTTGATGAGAGTTCTCAGATGGGCCGTTTCATCCTCACGGGTTCACAGCAGTTGGGCTTTCACTCCGGAATAACACAATCTCTCGCTGGCAGAGTTGCACTTGTTCAACTGCTGCCTTTCACGTACGGAGAGGTGTATTCTCACCCCCAGGCACTTGATCCGGTAATGTACAGAGGGCTATATCCACCTATCCACGATCGCAATTTGAATCCATCCGCCTGGTTTTCGAATTACATGAATACCTATATTGAGCGAGACGTTAGACAGATGCTTAATATAAGGGATCTCAGAACATTTCAGAGATTTGTGCGCCTGTGCGCCGGCAGAACCGGGCAACTCCTTAATCTATCCGGATTGGCAACAGATGCCGGCATTACGCACAACACCGCGAAGTCCTGGATTTCCATACTGGAAGCAAGCTATCTGATTTTTCTGCTTCAGCCACATTTCCGTAATTTCAACAAACGCATAATAAAATCACCGAAGCTCTATTTCTACGATTCCGGACTTGCCGCCTGGCTTTTGAATATCAGGGAAGTCGAGCAGCTGGAATCTCATCCTCTCAGAGGAAATCTGTTCGAAGGCTGGGTTATCAGTGAATTTGTTAAAATGCAGTTTAATATGGGGCTGCAATCAAATTTGTATTTCTGGCGCGATCATAAGGGACACGAAGTGGATGTTCTCTTTGAGAAAGCAGACGAATTGATTCCACTTGAAATCAAATCCGGTCAAACTCTGAACAGCGATTTTTTCAAAGGGCTGGATTTCTGGCAGAAGTGCAGTGGAATTGAAAATCAGGATTCATGGCTGGTATATGGTGGAGAGAAGGCGCGATTAAGACGGAATACCAGAGTAATCAGTTGGATGGATCTTCACGAGTTGAAGGAATATCTTTAATACGCCCGATGGATGATTGTAGACCTGTATGCTAAGAGATAAGCCTGTTGCTGGAAGCCTATTGGTCCTCCATATTCACGGGGGACACAAGCACTGTATCACCGTCCTGAGCAGCGCTGATAGCACTCTGGATGGAAGGGTATTCGGAGGGAACGAGGAGAGTGTCTGCGTGAAGTAAGGCACAAAAGGCTATCAGAAGTAACACTGAATTCTTCATTATCAGTATACACTCCGTTCATATACTGAATGTAACTGTTTACATTACGAATAACAAAGCCTCATTAAAAGGGGGCATTCACTTACATGGCTGGCAGGTAGGGATTTCCTTCGGAGAACCTTCGGTTTCCCTTCTACTAGCTTCGCTCGCTCAGGATAAAACCATGCTTGCTGATTCGATGATGAAATGAGAGCAGTGTTCTCGTAAGTTGAAGTAATGCAGCACGACCTGCTGCCATTACTGTAAATATGCAATCTCAGATTATGCACTGATAAGGCAGTTTCTTCTGATAAGTTGAAGAAGTGTGGTACGTCCCCGATTACTACAAAAGCGGGGACACCGAAAAGGTGCCCCCGTTTTTTGGTAGCGGCGGAGGGACTTGAACCCCCGACCCGCGGATTATGATTCCGCTGCTCTAGCCAGCTGAGCTACGCCGCCAGGGACGGGAACAATAGAAATACTGCTGCCATATGTCAAGAAGAGTCAGGTTGTTGAGAATTACAGAGGACTTTCAATCTGCTCAATACTTCAGCGAGATCCTCCTTATTCAAGCCCTTCTCGTCTTTCTGAATCCTGAGGAGTAATGCTGAAACTCCGGACCACTCTATTATGCTTACATTCACAGTGTAATCCTTTACTGCTTCAAGTAGATGCTGAAAGGAAACTGTATGAACCTCAGATACGCAGCATATCAGTGTCGCAATCTTCCGCTTGCCAAGGAACACGTCCAGGGAAGAAGGGTTTTCAATGTTGTTTCGGAATTCAAGATAAGATGAGATAGATACGTAGATCAGCCGAATATGAAGTGCCAATTCATCGACTGACATGCTTGATCTGAGAAAATCCTCGATATGATAGTAAAAATCTGTGATGAGGTGATCAGGAATATCCTGAATCATCTCCCGGATCTCCATCAACTGTCTTACATCATTTAGCCGCATTCCCCGATCAAAATCCCTGAACTGACCGAAACTGGCTTCTATGGCCAGTTTAACGTCCCGATATGCGTCCTCCATTTCCATGAAAGCTTCACGCTCAACAGTAATGTCAATGATATCTACCCAGATCTCACGGTAATTTGAAGGAGATCTGAAGGAGACAACTGAAAGACCGTCAACTTCATTTATTGAGCCGACAAGTTGAATGATTTTTACATCATGCTTCTCATTATCAGACTGTTTCGAGACAAGAACAAGCTTCAGCTGTGCCTGAAAAGTTGTTGAGGAGACGACTGCCAGGTAAGCCTGGTTCATATCCGCATTCTCGCACTCTTTTAGCAGAAGCGGAATCAAGGCTCTCGCATAGTGCTCTCCGCCTCCGTATCGATGTATCCGGTTCAACCTTTCAAGTTCATGAGCAACAAGAAGCTTTTTGAGGGTCCTTCTAATAATTATCTGTTCTTCTCTGGTTGCGCTTAATCCGGTGGGACCAGTCATTTCAATCCGAATGGATATTATTCCGTCCCTTGTTGTATATCTTCTCTGGTGGCGGATAGAAGCACCAAACCACGCATGTGTGAGAGCGGTAACACAGTTCTGAAAGGAGATATCTCTTTCGAATCCCGTGATATTTATCCCTGTAAGGTGTTCCCTCGTTGTATTTAGATTCTTTATCCGAAACTGGGCTTTACCACCGCTGATTCGGACCTGATTAACCAGTTGAAAATTCGATCTGATGATCCAGGCCAGGTCCAGAGCGTTTCTCTCCGCAAGGTATTCGTCAGACCTGGAAGAGATGAACAGAACCAGTTCACCTTTCTCGCCTAGAATACCTGAAGGAATCCCTTCATCACCATAGAGACCTTCCAGTGCAGCCCTTACTTCCTCGAACTTCTCCAGTCGTTCAGCTGCTCTGGACAGCAGTGACACTGTTCCAGCCCGTCCCTGAGCCAGTCTGGCTAAAAGATCAGCCATTCTCATTGCATCTGCGGCAAATCTATTTCTTCTCTCTGAATTTTCATCCCGAATTCCCGTAATCACATATCCTCTTCGAAGCCCTTCACTCCTTAACGCAAAGCCCTCGAGAAGGTCCAGATTCCAACCGGAATGATGAAGTTCGCTGAGCACAATTGTAGCGAGACCGGGCCAGTCTATTGCGGCAACGCCGACCAGAACCAGGTCATCACCATCCTTCTGATCAATGATAACTTTAGTGTTATATGTTTTTTTCAGAGCAAGCAGTTTTTTATAGATGTCCGATCTTCTTGCTGCAGGGATAATACTGCCCGGGCACTCGCATTGATCTGTGTTCTTTTTGTCCACCCGGTTATTCTCCGTTCATTCGATAACTCAGAACCTCAACGTTCTTGACAGACAACATCTGTCAAATCATATATGCTCTCCGGTCGCGAAAGCAACAACCATCAGTTTCGTGGGCGAATAACTCAGCTGGCTAGAGTGCCTGCCTTACAAGCAGGATGTCGGGGGTTCAAGTCCCTCTTCGCCCACCATCCGAACCTAACGTTCCAAACCTGTTTCGGGAGTATCCATCCTGTCAACGGTAAAACTCCATGAATATCCAGCAAGTTCCTCTCCGTCACAGGAAAGAAAAGTTATGGATATGCTGTATTCGCCATCATCAAGATATGATGGTGGCCTGAACTGAACCAGATCTTCATACATTGCAAGAGGCGACAGTACATACATGACATCACCGGAACTGTCAGAAAGTTCAGCTCGAGCTTCCCAGGTCAATATACTATCCGAGAAATCAACGCAAATCTGTAATATCGGTCTATGATCGTATGTTGTGCCTCCGGGATACTCTGAATGAAACAGTGCCAGAGGTCTTTCCGGAACAGTAATAATGTAAGGCTCGCTAACCTTTTCATTCCCGGCCATATCCTCAAAACTCAGTATGATCGCGACAGGCTGCGCTGAAACCTGAGTTAGATTCAGATCGACTGTCCAGATTGAGTCCTCGCCCATAATAAGTACAGCATCGTCAAGCCCCTCTGCGGAAAGGGTTGCGTTTAGAATTCCCGTATCTTCATCTATACATTTTACAGTTATATGAGCAAACATCAATGTTGAATCCATACTTACCGAATACTCGCTGATTACAGGTGGAGTACTGTCTGTCTGCACGGTCCAGAATACTCTTTCAATTAATTCTCCGTTTTCGTCAAGAATCGATAATTCAGGAATTTCGGATTTACTGCATTGAGACGGTCTGTCAAAAACCAATTTCTCATTAACTAGCCTTGGAATAACTGAAGCTTCGCCAAACAGAACCAGCATTCGCTCGTTCTCCATCATTTCAGGCTCAATCTCAAAGCTGAAGCGCTCAGGAATCGAATCAAGACAGCCTGAGGGTTCGAGTGAGTGGATTCGAAGCATTTCCGGCTCAAATGCAAGTCCCAGATCGACTTTTCCCGTCTCATCAGGCACCTGCCAGCCCTGCATGTAGATCCAGTATACTGCTGAAGTATCCGGATCGGGAATAAAGATATTCTCATTGGACGTGGGAGAAGAGGAGCTTTCAGCAACCTCGGACATTCCATCTACCAGCCTGTTACTGTTCTGATCCTTGAAGAGAAACAGATCCATATCCAGATCAGGAGTTATTCCTGTTGTTCCGATTGAAAGGCTTCTCTCGTTCGCAGGTAATCGGAATGGTCCCAGGATCCATCCCGCGGAAAGAGGATCATCAGGGTCATCCTGTTCTATCTGGACTTCCGAAAACAATTTGATCCAGTTCTGACCGCTGGAGCTATCGGAGAAAGCATATTCGGGAACAGGAGAAACACCTGGAATGCGAATGGGCACCGGAGCATTGAGCCAGGCTGTATCGACGGGAGGCAGATCACTCGAAAGTGCGCGGTAAGTTTCCATTCCGGAGAATCTTCGCCATGTGAACAGATTGTTTCTGTTGTCCAGAACAACAAAACATGTATCGCCCGGTTCAGAACGGAATGGAGCTGGAAGAGCACGGCAGTTGAATCCATTTGCATAGTTCCGGAAATTCTCTCCATCCATGAAAACAGGAATCGCCGACGAGTGACTCTCCGGCCATTCAGTCCATCTTGTGCCTCCATACCCTCCATTGTCTTCTTCGTTATCAAGCGAATAAAGTGTACCCGTATAATAGGAAACCGGGTAGAGCACAGCTGAAGCATGAATTCCATCCGAAGGGGCGTTCTCCGGAAGCAGGATCTCCTGCATATCCGGTATGGTTCCCGGCACCGAGTATTCAAGAGTATAGTCTTTCCCTTCGGAAAAGGAGATATTAGAACATCCCGTAACTCCATATGGTGTCACGATATCAAGAGTATATCCTCCGTACGGTTCCCATCCCAGTTCAAATGAACACTTACCCATTTCATTGGTGTAGTTGAATATGGAAACCATGTTAGCCCTGTCCCAGTGCGATCTCATGAGAACCATCGCTCCTTCAACAGGTGTTCCCCGGGCATCGCTGACCATTACTTCAACATGAGCAGTAGCGGTATATCCTGAATCCCCCGGCATATATCCGGAACCCTCGGGAACAGCAACACTTCTGGTAACAGGCCATACAGTATCTTCCGGTCCGAATGCGGTGATTGCGGATATTGTTTTCCTGCTATGAGCGTTTCCTTCGCCTGATACCCATACGTGCCCAATACCTCGAATTCCATAATTGATATCCCAGTGATTCCATCTGCCGTCTGATGGATTAAGGTAGTGGTTCCACTGGTGATCTTCACCCCTGCACCCTACAACATACGCCGGAATGAAAAAGGCTCTGCATAGAGCTGTCTGCAGAATGGACTGTTCACCACAGGAGCCGTAGCCTTTTCTGTAGATCACCATGGGCTGAAGATCATTCGTGAGATATCCGAAAGTCATAATTCCATTAGGCTGAGACCAGGCAAGGTAATTGCAGATTCTCAGTACTGCTTCTTCGTACGTTCGCGCCTTCCTCATCGATTGAATAAGAACAGGTCCATGCGAATGGTCAGACGGAATTGTTTCCCGCCAGAACACATGGTTCTCAGATTCACCGAAAAGGCTGTCCGGTTCATGCCTGAGCCATTCCTCCATCGTAAGTTCCAGAGAATCCGCATCTGTCAGCCAGTAATCAGCATCTATCCTGCCAGGAACTTCGAAGAGTATTCTGGGATGTACGACGAATCTGTAGTAGTTCTCTCTTTTGATAGTAACCCATCCACTGTCGATAAGCAGTTCGCAGATTGTCCCATCAGTTGATTCAGTCAGTCTCACGTATTCAAGCTCATTCGCCAATGAATAAAGCTGTAAAGCGTTATTACTGAAGATATCACTGTCACCATTCTCGTACATTTCCCTGAGAATTTCAGTCGGAGTATTTGCAACACAGTATGCAATTTCGTCTCTGATTAGAGGATCAGCTTCGATAACCTCTCTTGCGAAGGCGTTTACAATCATGGAATCTGATGGTGTGCGGAGCAATGAATAAGGGGAGAAATATCTCGAATAATATCTATTCAGTTCCGAGACAGCTCTGTTGGGGGCAAATCTGAAAGAGTGTTTCTCAATGAAGAACGGCTCCCCATTACAGGCATTCTCGTCAAGCTCAAAACAGGTTAGATTGCCACTTGAGTTTCCGATGATGAGTTCGTCCACACCATCACTGTTGAAATCCGCCGTACACGGACTTGAATATTCTCCGACATCAATTCCTCTGAAAGGCGAGATGTCTGTAACATCAGTCCATGTTTCTTCCTCAGTCCGGACATAGTATCTGATATCACCATCCTTCGAACCAAAGATGATTCCATCTTCGAAAAAAGCTGGAGTACCGGAAGAAATGGCTGGAAAATCCGGTATACGCTCCCAGGAACCTTCAAACCACCCATTCCGATAGCCGCGAAGCATGAACACATCACCTTCCATTGTTCCTGCAACGAGATCGGGTTCCAGGTCTCCGTTCAGACAACCATAAGCCAAAGAAGGATATGTGCCCGGAACAGGGGGAAGACTCAGCATTTGAAGAGAATCCGGATCGGATATCACTTCATACAGCGCACCGTAACGGGAACAGCATATAAGCTTTGTCTCTCCATCAAGACAAATCACGACCGGTGAAATATTCTGGAGTTTCTCACTTGATAATACGGACTCAATCTCAACCCATTCATCCGCATACACCTGTGAATCAATGTTAAGGCGGTACAATTTCAAACCGCTCTGCTGAGTTCCCGCAGCAAGACACATGGTTGTATCATCAACAGAATAAATTTCAGGTATTGTAAAAGCTCCCGGGTTCATGGGAAAGAACAGCTCTGATTCTGAGGAGAATGGAAGAAATACAGGGGTTTCAACAGTACCTCTATTCCGGAATACCAGCACCTTACCTGATTCCGTTCCTGCAATAAGATCAGCAAGTCCGTCACCTTCCATATCAGAAAGGGCTACACCTGTTACGGCTGAGAAATCAAATCCGGAAGCAGTCAGAAAGGGCAGGCCTCCGCTTTCAATCGTGAGTGTACCATCGCTGCTTATCAGGGCGGTATCCGCAAGTCCATCATTATTGATATCGCATAAGACCTGGAAATCAAATTCCTCAATAGGACTCTGGAATTCTTCCCAGTTCGGAGCGACATATGCGTGAATATCCCCATCATCATCTGTCAGAATAAGATCTGATGAAGCATCACTGTTTACATCAGCAAAGGCCGGCTGAACAGGAGAAGACACATCAACGGGTTCGAAAAGAAGATCAGCAAACTTCACAAGGAGATCATGAATCAGCCACTCATCAGCCAAATCAAGTGCTTCTAATGCAGGTTCCGTAAGAAATTCACGCAATTGCTGATCATCAATACCAGGCCACGGACCGGGAGCAAACGTTGAAACAGTTGTAAATACCTGAGAAACAGAGGTATCATTATAAATTGACCAGGCGTAACCGCCGGGTGGAATATCAATTGAATCTGTTTCATCCAGGATTTGAGCTGATGAATTAATGAAAACAAGAAAAATCAGCAGAAAATGAGAAATTACCTGCATTATGGGAACTCTCCTTAATACTATCGACATAGTGCGCAATACTAAAATCTTCCGGTTTCAGCTCGACTGAAGCCAGTCATTGATTCCATCAGTGTCCTCCCGGATATCATAATAGTGAAAGCTGTTGGAATTTTCAGGTTAGCCCAGCCTGCTATTTCAAGAACATCATTCGTTTCGTTTCAGATATATCGCTCCCTGTTGTTAACTGATAAAAATACACTCCTGAAGGAACAGGCTGGCTGTTTTCATCGGTGCCATTCCAGAGTACTGAATGATAACCAGCAGGTTTATTTTCATTTACCAATGTCCGCAACTTCTGTCCCAGTATGTTGTAAATGCTGAGGGTTATATTCGCATTAACTGATAATTGATAGCTGATGGTTGTTGTCGGATTGAACGGATTTGGATGGTTCTGTAACGAAAATGTAGAAGGGCTGCTACCTGAGTAGCTTGCATTGTCAGAAGATATGCCAACAAATTCACTATTTGTGCAATACCAGACTTCATAATCATTACTTCCATATAATCCCTCCAGGAATGCTATATGACCAGCACAAACAGAATCAATGCTTAATGATATATTTGCGGTATGCTCACTATTGAAGGTTAACTGTTCGGGAACCTCAAAACTCCCGGTGCAATTATTCACATAATACAGCTCATGAGTATTAGGGGTTCCAAAATCCCCGCCGATATAGGCAACATGAATATTATCTAAATGATCCACTACTAAAGCTGTGACTTCATTAATACTGTTTGCGGTTGTCAAGGTTACTGTGGTCTCAAAACTTCCGCCCACATTGTTAATATAGTAAGCTCCCCCATGGTATTTAGAGTAAGAGACATGAACGTTGTCTGAGGAATCGATCCCTATCGAAGAGTGCCAACAAATCGTTCCTGCACTTACTGTTGTCAGACTGTCGAATGTCCCTGCAACATTGTTTGTGTAGAGTATATTGGCTCCATTTTCAAATACAGTATGAACGAAACTGTTACTATCCAGAGCCATTGAAGGTCTGACGTAACTTTTTCCTCCTGTTTCATCAGTGACTCTGGTCGATGATCCAAATGACCCTCCCTCATTGTTTACATAATAAATATCCCAGTTACCATATTCATAGTACCCATATTTGTAAGCAATATGGGCAACGCCGGCAGGATCAATACTTAAGCATGAGTGTTCAGGGACAAAGACACCAACATCTGTTTCTGTGAAACTAACCTGCACCGGGTCGCAAAAACTGCCGCCAATGTTGTTCACATAAAATTCTTCATAATCATGACCATCATGTCCCTTGAAGGCAATATGTGCATTCCCTGCCTGATCTATCCTTAAACGAGGATACAGGTCATTAGTGTTATTATCGGTAACTTTTACTGGTGTTCCGGTGATTTCAGAAAGATAGTAAATATCATAGTCACCATCGTTATTGGAGCACCAGGCAAAATGAGGAATGTCGGATGGATCTAAGTCTACTGAGGACATTGATTCCGCATAACTGTTATCGGTCAATTGGAAGCTTTGCCAATCAGCCAAGGTTAAGCTTGCAGAAATTAGAATCAAACTCAGCAGAAGACCTGTTTTCTTTATATGCAATGTGATTTCCCTTCAGCAGACCTGCCCCTGATGTGAGCCTGATGCTCTTATAGGATATTAACTGTAGTCTCTCATTTCAGATTACTTTATCCTGCTCATTGAATGCTTATCTAATATTTATTGTAATTAATCAAATTGCACGTATTAGGTCTATTTATTATTTAATATATACCCATTAATGCTGTCTAAATTGACGAAACAGACTACGTCCCCGGGAGCAGGATGCGGAACCCGATATGTCGGGCACGGTCGCCAGATGCCAGGTATTTGACGCTGCTGATCGTAATATCCCCCGCTGGTGACAGCCAGGCACCACCGCAGACCGGCACAAGTGAATCCGTAGACATGGTCCATTCAGCGACATTTCCAGCCTGGCAGGCGAAACCTGCATCATTAAGAGGAAAAGAATCCACCGGAGCTGTCCAGAGGTATCCATCTAATCCTCTTGTCTCCCATTCATCGGATGAAAGGTAATTGGCCGGGTATTCAGCATCGGAAGGATCAAGTGATCCCCAAGGATACTGCCCTGACATGTCTCCTGATATCCCAAGTGAAGCAGCATATTCCCATTCCGCGCGGGTGGGCAGTCTGCCTCCCATTTCAGCTGCTGCTGCAGCGGCTTCATCCATACTGACATTCACAACAGGATAGTTGGGATAATTGAAAAGATACTTTTCCATTCCCGAAAAAACAGGATCTGGCGGTAATTCAATTCCGGCATCATCAGCAAGACTGTAGAACAGTCTGTTTGTGACTTCGTATCTTCCAAGGCGAAAACCATTAATCGAAAGAGTATCATGTTCGTCTGTTATGTATAATCCTCCGGGAACAGTTACGAAGGCGTTGTCCTGTTCGGTCAGTGGAAGAGGTTCAGGAAGAAAGAACATTTCATTATTACTCTCGCACGATAAAAGCATAATCGTTAAAAATACAGCGGGAAAGAATTTCACCTCAGGCGTTTTCCGTTGCTTTCTTTCTGAACATGATCGCGAAAGGTATTATCACACAGTAACCCACGATAAGCATGATGGGAGCGATTGTAATGTGTCCTCCCCGAAGCAGGAACCATCCGATTACTATGTCCAGCAACCCGATTGCGAACAGCAGGTAATTTATCAGCGTAAAAGGTGCTGCCCTGTTATCTTCTTTCGACGAATCCATCTGCTCGGAAACAACGGTTTTCTTATCGGTCATTTAATTCAACCTCCAGTTTTCTGAACTGAATCTCTATTTTTCATAAGCAATACCTATACATCAGTCCGATGATAACTGTCAACGTTTTGGAACAGCTGATTCTGCTCATCCCCTTTTTCCGGCAGAGCTATCCACTCATTCCGCCAGGCATGATGCATAGCACATCCCACAACGAAGAAAGAACCGGTCACAACAATCAGATCAGACTGAAAAGACCGGGCTAGATTCATCGCTTCACCGATATCATCTCTCCAGAACGTTTCCACTCCAGCATCCTGAAACTGCTCCGCCAGAGAGATTGCAGGAAGAGATCTCTCGTTGAGAGGTGTAGTTGTTATGACAGGATTCAGAACCTCGCAAAGCTGTTCTGTCATTTCCTTCCAGAATTTGTCTTCCAGAAATCCCACTACGGCCGGTACAGGAAGTTTCCAGTTCTTCTTCAGATAGAAAACCAGATACTCAACCGAACCCGGGCTGTGCGCCACATCGAAAAGTATGGACGGTGATCCTGAATGGAGATCAAGTCGTCCCGGCCATCTGAGAGTTTTGCATGATTTTTCGAATGCTGGTTGTACATCTTCCTTCGTGTAACCGGAAAACATCAGGGCAGCGGACAGAGCCAGTCCGGAGTTACGTTTCTGATGCGCTCCTGGAAGAGGTGATAACTCCGTCGATTCAGGTCTTATGCGAATGAGACTTCCGGCTTTTTCAGCAGCGGTCAATACCTCTTCAACTTCAGGCTTCTGTTTAAAGGCAATAAGAGTTGAACCCCTCCGGGCAATCGCAACCTTTTCAGCTGCAATAAGGGTTTCTGTATATCCAAGTATTCGCCTGTGTTCGAGTTCAACACCTGTGAAAAGAGTGCATTCGCCATCCAGGAGTCTCGTGGCATCAAGTCTTCCGCCAAGACCTGCTTCGGCGACAACGAAATCAACACCTTCCTTTTCAAAGAACCATGCCGACATAACCGTTGTTATTTCAAAGAAAGTCGCGCTGTGTTTCTCTATCCTTTCTTTGAAAAGCTCCATAAACTCAATTACGGCTTCCTCAGGTATCCAGACATTATTAATCGCTGTTCTTTCCCGATAATGAAGGAGATGAGGTGATGTGATTCTGCCGACTTTATAACCAAGGTGGTACAGGATCTCAGCAAGCAGGGCAGTTGTACTGCCTTTCCCGTTTGTTCCGACAACGTGGATTGTCCTGAAGTGTTTCTGTGGATTGCCGGCATCATTCAGAAGACAGCGAACACGATCCAGGCCGAATTTCATACCCATTCGTCTTCTCCCGAAAAGGTATTCTTCCGCTTCAGCGTAATTCACGAGCGGCAATCTCCCTGAGAAAAGCAATAAGGAATTCTTCCTGCTTCCTTCGAATTACAGTCTGTGAAGCCAGCACATCATCATGAGTCACCTTTTCGCCAGGTAACACGGCATTTGTGATTAGAGAAAGAGCCACAACGTCAAATCCACGTGAAGATAACAGCAGAGCCTCCGGTACTGTTGACATGGAAACGGATGAAATGCCGTTTCTTCTCAGAAACCGTATTTCTGAAGACGTTTCATAGGCCGGACCGGATACACAGGCAAAAATCCCTTTATCGACAGAAGCACCAGTTTCTGAAGCAATCGAAAGTGCCAGTTCCCGTAGTTCTTCTGAATAAACGTATCGCCCAACTCTTCCTTTAGTGGATTCGGGAATACAACCCGAAAAATTGACATGATCACTGAAGACAATAATGTCACCACAATCAAGGGCTGGATCCACCGCTCCTGAAGAAGACATCAATACCCATGATAATACACCAAGATCTCCAAGCACGCCTGGAAGAAGAGATACCTGATCACCGCTGTAACCCTGGTAATAATGACGCCTTCCCAGCAGGAACACAAAATTGCCGCACTCGCTGAATACAAGCTTCCCGGGATGCCCGGGCAATCTGGCATGAGAAAATCCTGTTATTTCGGGATACGTAATTTCAGTTCCATTCCCGAATGAATCGGCAAGCCATGAAAGGCCCGATCCGAGTACGATACCAACACGCGGAATACTCTCACAGAGACTAGCAATTGACCGTGCAATACCGACATCTGTTTCATCAGGAACCAGGATCGCCTGAAACTCCAGGCCATCCTCGGAATCAGGATAGTAACAGCTCAGTTGATCCGTCTGTCTGTATCCATTCCTCAAGTAGAACGCAATTGCAGGTTTTGAGGATTCCCTAACCTCAAGCCTTGAAGCGGCTATTCCCAGTCGACTTCCCCAATATTCCGCTGCTTTTAGAAGAAATGTACCGATTCCCTGTCTCCGGAATTCATCACGAACGGCAAGGTTGATAATATGAATTTCCTCTGACACAAGATTTGCGGTAACGTATCCTGCTACCTTCCCATCAGTTCTTGCTGTCCATGTTCGCACGAAAGGCGTGTTTATGCAGGCAGTTATCTGTTCTGCGCTCCATGGGCATGGAAAGTACTTATTCTCGATCTCCAGAATTTCAGTGATGTCTCTTTTCGAAGCAACTCGCAATTCAGCGCACACTGCTCTTCGCCTTCTCGTTGAAACCCCGCAGGTAGACAGGAGTTATGGTCCTGTCGAATCCCTCGGCTCCAGCCCTGATACTGCCGATCAGTGCAACAAGAGATGGTCTGGGAATATCCCATAGTTCGGGTACCCATTGTACTGAATCAGGGAGCGAAATTTCACTTCTTCCACTTCCTACAGCGATCAATTCATCTCCTGTTGATAATTCCTTCAATAGTGCTGAAACCATATAAACCCCGGGAGGGATAAGAATCTCTGCATCTGGAGAACTGCTTTCATACAGCGCGGCAAAAACTTCAGATTGTCTGGCTCTGATACACGCCAGAACAGGATTCTCAGTGGTAACTGATGAAGCAAGAACCCTGAGAGTCTCAACACCTTTCAGACCGATCTCCCAGCCTGCAGACAGACCAATGGCTGTGGCAATGCCGATCCTCAAACCGGTGTAGGATCCCGGACCGGAAGAAACCGCGATTCCTGAGATCTCTTCGGGAGAAATCTCTGTTTTTTCCAGGAGGTTTGATATACACGGGAGAACTTTTTCAGAGTGAACAGCAGCGACAGGCAGGTACTCCTCGGCAACAAGTTTCCCATTCCTGACCAGTGCAACACCTCCGGTGGAGGTTGATGTTTCAATTCCCAGCCAGACGCCGGTCATCCACGACCACCTCTCTCAGATTCGGATCATCTGTAAAACCGATGTTTATCAGTACTCCATTATCCAGAATCTCCTCTTCAAGCCGATCCGCCCATTCTACAACTGCCAGAGAGCTTGAATCAAGCGCTTCAAAGATACCAAGGGAGTGCAGCTCCCGATGGGCTCCCTCAAGTCGGTAGAGATCAATATGATGGATTTCCTTATTTCCAGTGTAGTAAACCGCGTCAACTATAAAGCTCGGGCTTGGAATATTACCTGTCACTCCGAGTGTTCTGAGAACAGCTCTCGCGAATACTGATTTGCCCACTCCAAGATCACCTACAAGGAAGATGTTATCTCCTGGATACATACTCAAAGCGATCTTCTCTGCAAGATGTTCAAGATCAATCCGGTTCATCATTTCATATTCTTTGGTTTCAGAACGATGCTTGGAACTATCACTTCCTCAAGAGACACACCGCCATGCTGGAATGTGTTTCTGAATTTCTGCATTTCATTCCGGGGTACATTCTGAAACATCATGAAATAATCAGACCTTGCAAACAGATAATTTTTTGCCGGAGTATCATCCGGCAGACCCCATTCTGCGGGTTTCCTGGCAGTTATTGCCGTTCTGGGATCCACAGACAGGTTGCTCCCGTATCTGTATCTTATACTGCCTGATACTCCTCTACCCATGATCCTGGTATCTCTGGCTGTAAAAACAGAACCATGATCGCTGGTAACAAGTACGGTGGTGCCCCGTGCGGCAAGTGTCTGGAACAGAATTTTGAGGAAGGATGATTTAAACCAAGTCTCGGCAAGACTGCGAAAACTGGCAACGTCCGGAGCAAGATCACGTATGAGATCAAGTTCAGACCTGCCGTGGGTAAGATGATCAATATAATTTACAACAACCGCAAGGAATCCATTCTGCAAATTCCGGGAAAGTGAATGCAGGAGAACTTCTCCTTCTTTCCTGTTACTGATTTTTACGTAATCCGGATTGGAATGTCTTACACATCCAAGCCGTTTCAATGCTTCAGACAGGAATTCATGTTCATACCTGTTCAATCCAGGGACACCGTAATGCTCAATCCATCTGTGACGATGAAATCTCCATATATCACGTGGAAGCAGACCGGCAAAAATAGAGTTTCGACTGTAAGGCGTGGCTGAGGGAAGTACTGTCAACATAAACTCAGTCTCAATATGAAACCATTTTTCAAGCACAGGCGCCATCGTCAGCCACTGGTCATACCGCATGCAGTCAATAATGAGCATAACAATTTCGCTTGATGATTCCAGTTGAGGGATAACCACTCTTTCAAGATAATTATGAGACATCAAGGGTGAATCAGAACCTGTACCGGCAATCCAGTCAGGATAACTGTGCTCAACATGTTTTGAAAAATCTATTGCAAGATCATCGAACCTGGTTTTCTGAACTGTCTTCATTTCATCGGCAAGAGATCCTTTGGATGCGACATCCATCTCCACCCATGATCTGTAAATATTAACCCACTCCTGCCAGTCCATCTCATGGCTTCGTATGTCCATTATCCTGGTGGTCTGATCAACAATCTCTCTTGCGGCTCTCTGAGTTTTTAAACGGGTTCCCATAACCAGTCTCTTTATTACAAGGAGTATCTGACTGGGATTGACAGGTTTGGTAAGGTAATCATCTACTTCACCACCAATAGCAAGATCCATCAGTTCTTCTTCTTCGCTCTGAGTAACCATAACAACGGGAAGTGCGTGATAATTTTTTCGCAGGATGGAAACAGTCTCCAGTCCGTCCATCCCTACCATCATCTGATCCATCAGTACTATATCCACCCGATTCTCTCTCAATGAATCAAGAGCTGCGTTCCCGCTGCTTGCGGTCAGGACTTTATATCCACGCTTCTCGAGGAATCGTATATGACTCTGGAGGTGTGCTATTTCATCATCCACCCATAGTACAGTTATCATTCTTCACCTTTTGGTGCGGCTGGAAGTACTATTGTGAAGGTTGTTCCCTTACCGGGTGAACTTGCCCTGAGACGAATGCTCCCATTATGATATTCTTCAATGATTCTCTTACTGAGAGTAAGGCCAAGGCCCCATCCACCACGCCTCGTACTGAATCCAGCGTTGAATATTTTTTTCTGATCACGGAAGGCAATACCTTTCCCGTTATCCGCAATTTCAATTTCGACTAATCCGGGACCCTCTTCGATATCATTGGAAGTTATCATGATCATTCCGGATCTCTCTGAACCAAGCGATGAAAGCGAGTTCTTGAGAAGGTTTTCAACAACCCAGCCGAACAACACTCTATTGAGATACACTATCTGTTCCGAGCAAAGATCTGTCTCCAGTTTGATTTCTTCATTTATTAATCCGGGGCGCCCATAGAAATAATGAACAGTATCAAGTATTATGGGATTAACAAGGTTGTTCTCAAGTTTGGGCTTTTTTCCCATCTGACCGTATCTGTTTGCAATCTGCTTTAATCTTTCAACATCGTTTTCAATGTATTCAAGAGCCTCGGAAAATTCTTTGTCCGTATGTGCTTCAGGTCTCTCGTGAAGAAGTTCCAGCCATCCCATTAGAGAGGTCAGCGGAGTACTTATCTGGTGAGCTGTTTCTTTGGCGAATCCTATCCAGGATAACTCCTTTTCTCTTTTCGTTTCAATCCTGATCGCATACATGAAAAGAAAAGCCAGAAGGAAAAGCATTCCAAGTTCGATATACGGTACAAGTGTCAATTCTCTGGTAAGATCATCCGATCCATAGTGAAGATATCCAATGATTTCTCCGGAAGCTCCTTCCATAGGGACTGGTGGATTCAGCTCGTCAAGTGTAATAATCATTTCCTGATACGATTTCATATCACGCTCGCTAATCGTATCAGGAACTGCAGTCCCGTTAACTACCTGGGGGACCATGAATTGATCGGAAAGGATAGTATAGTATTCCAGTCTGTTCACCAGTTCCTGAAACAAAGCACTTGTTCTTCTGGAAATCAGATTTCTTTCTTCGAAATCAATTATAGAAACTACATGCCATTCCGTTTCCCGGCCGCATTCCCGGCAGAAACGAGAAATAGTGGTATCAGGCAGAACCGAATCAAATGGTTCGGAGGATCCACATTGGGAACATACACTCAATGATCCCAGTTCCGATAATCTGCTCATTGGAACCTGAGTGCCTGCCCAGAACCAGGCTATAGTCTCATTTGCGCTCGCTCTTGTCTCTTTAAGCCTTGATACAAGGTTGTGACTGTACAGAAAAAATACCCAGATCAGAATACCTGTAACAATCATAGGCAGGAGTCTTGTTCTGAAATTCCACATGTTAAGTCTCTCTCTCCGGCAAAGGCACAACAAATCCTGCTCTAGGAACAAACAGAGGATTGAAGCATCCCTGTTGCTGCAACCAATCCGATATATCATGTACGGGTTCTATACCCATTCCGGAAACAATCGCGTCCGGAAGACCGCTTGCCAGAGCAAGGCGGATTCTCTTTCTCATGTCCGTCAATCTGACAATCGAGTGATCTCCCAGATTGTACCGGTCAATCTCCGGTGCTTCCCAGTCCGAATCCATTGAGGCTTTAAAAGCCTTTTCCATGTGATCTGCTCCCAGCCCTTCCGTACAGGAACTTACAAGCAGGAGAACGCCTCCATCCTCAACAAGGGAATGGCAATTGTATATGGCCTTCTCCGACTGGTACAGGCTTATATCCAGCGGACTGCCGGGATGAAGAACGACAACAGGTGATTTATCGGTTTCCGCAAGAGTAGACAAACGGGAACAGACATCTACAGCAGCCATGAATGATCCTTCACAGGATCCCGTTATGAAGTGCACAAGTTCACCGTCATGCACTACGCCGTTTCCCTGTACGATTTCAACGTGTTCTTCAATCAATTCAAGGGCTTCCATCATATCAAGATGTACCGGATTACCGTTGAGTTTTCCGGGCATGGCGCCGGGCAGACAGGCCAGGTAATGATTCAGTACTATTGACTCCCTCGCAGATACACCGGGAAGAAATGATTTCCTGCCGCCTGTATATCCCGCGAAATAGTGAGGTTCAACGGAATTCACTGACACCACAGGATTTCCATCAAGAATCCATGGATCAACACTGACCGGCGTACCTCTCGAAGTTATGCCGATAAGTATCATTTCACTTGAATCACAATCAGAATTTTTCCATGCGGCTTCAGGAAATAATCCACCCAGAAGCAGATTTTTCTCTTCGAATGTAACCGGGCGGTGCGTCCCGGTTGCAAAAAGGATTCTTACATTACTTCTGAGTTCATGTTCGACCGGAGCCAGCATGCGAAATGATGCTGGTCTGGTTGAATCATTGACCACGAGGGTTACCGTCTCCCCCGATCTAAACTCCTCCAATCGGGATATGACCGGCTCCCATGCAGTTCTTATCATCAAGGATGTGAGAGGAGACGGAACGTCACCTCTGATGGAAAGTGCTCTTTTCTGCAGTTCTTCCGGAATTGTCAATCGCGAAATCATTTACTCTACATCCTCTGACCGTTCCAGATAAGCTCAGTGCCCGCGATATCCTGAATCCCCTGGAAAGAACTGAACTCCTCATTGAAAACGAAGGAACCGGAGCCTTCAAGCGTACCTTCTGAGTATGTGAATTCCAGGACAGTTCCATCAAGTTCACCATTAATGGATCCAAGAGGATAAGCACCATTCACATGTCCCCGATCATCAATGCTTAATTCCATTACTCCCATTGTTGTTGTCCAGGTCCCTTCGGGGCCTTCAGTGCTGATAACCTCTTCATTCTCGGAAGCCATGAGAAGTGTATCTTCTAACAAAGCAGTATCGGTAACCTCTGGGATATGATCGGATACAATCTCTTCATCGAGAGAAAAATCCAATTCTCCCTGAGGCGGTGATTCTCCGCAGGATATCAGTAATATAAAACCTGATATAATTATCATAATAGTACGCATATGAGAAATCCTTCCTGTGTTTCTGCCGGTCATATACTACAAAATATGAAGTATACCTGTACGTCAACTATATGAAGTCTACTGAAATTCTTCTATGGACACATACATGATAAAAATATACACTATAGCCATCAAGAGTGTTCAAGATTTTTCAAGGAGGGTAATCGTGTTGCTTCCAGGTCGAAACAGAAAAGGACTGTTACTGCTTTGTGTCGTTGCTGTTCTGCTTATTCTAGCTTCAGCTTCTTTCGCCAGAGCAGGAGGCGGAGGCAGCTATGGAGGTTCCAGCGGCGGGGGAGGCGGAAGCGGCGGGGGAGGCGGTTCAGGATACATTCTCTATCTTCTTATCCGCCTTGCTATTCACAAACCACTGATTGGAGTTCCGCTGCTGATTGTAGTGATCGTTTTGATGATTAAGTTTGGAAAGAAAGCAAAGGGAGGATTGGAAACTCATACAATTACCCGTGCGAGAAAACTGAACAAACAGCAGGAACAACAGAAGATGCAGGAAGCTCTGAATGCGCTGAAACTTCGCGATGAGGGGTTTACAAAGGAAGCTTTCCTCCAGAGAACCAATAAAGCCTTCATTGCCCTTCAGGAGGCATGGTCCAATCAGGATCTGGGAAAGGTGAATCAGTTCATTTCCGATGGAATCAATGAAAGATTCAGCCTGCAGATAGAAATGCAGAAAACTGAAGGCTATCGCAACCTGATGGAAAATATAGCTGTCCAGAGTTCGAAGATAGTAGGGGTTTTCAGCGATTTGCACTTCGACACCATCCATGTGGAAATTAACGCCATAGCTGATGACTGTGATATAGATCTTTCAACCGGAAAAAGAATAAGGAAGAACTCATCGAATTCATTCACCGAATACTGGAGTTTCCTTCGAAAACCGGGAGTTCAGACTCTGCAAGGTAAAGGTCTTGTAGATGGATTCTGCCCCAACTGCGGAGCTGCGCTTGAACTCAGCGATACGGGTAAATGCGCGAACTGTGACTCAATTCTGACAAGTGGTGAATACGACTGGGTACTCGCAGAAATAACTCAATCCGTTGAGTGGAACATAGTATCTGATGTATCGATGATTCCGGGCCAGGAAAGCATGACGTCTCTGGATCCCGGGTTCAACATCCAGCACATTGAAGACAGAACATCTGTGATTTTCTGGCGTTTGATAAAATCATGGTTCACAGGTGACGTTTCCGCCTCAAGGAAGATTGCTCTTCCCACTTTCATTGAAAGTTTCAGTAAACAACTTGCGAATACGAAGACCGATGAGGGATGGCTCTTTTTCAAGGATGCCGCTGTTGGAACGGTGGAGGTTCAAAGCATCATTCCAGGTACTCCGAACAGAATGGACAAAATTGAAATTCTGGTAAAATGGTCCGGTATAAATGCAAGGCGTAATGCTGAAGGCAGGATTCGATCAACCGGTCATAAAGCAATCAGACCACAGATATACACACTGGTTCGAAAGCATGGGAGAAAAACATCTGTTGATAACAGTTTCCGTTCCTCACACTGTCCGGGTTGCGGAGCTCCATACGAAGGAGGCAGTACGGGGAAATGCGATTACTGCGGGAGATCCCTGAATGATGGAAGCCAAACATGGGTTCTGGAATCGGTACATCGTTTCTCTGCCTCAAGAATCACAACAGAGGCTGTATCTGACGTTCAGAGAACTGCTCTTGTTTCACCGGAAATCCTTCTTTCATCCATGGTTTCAGCCATGTACGCCGATGGCGAAGTAGATGCCAAGGAAATGGAAGCTCTCTCGACTTTCGCTAAAGCAAGAAGGATCTCTGAAGAGAAACTGGCCAGCATAATCCAGACTGTTTCATCCGGGCAGAAAATACTCCCTGTTCCGCAGAATCAGAAGGAAGCCAGAGAAATTCTCGCAGTGATGGCAAGGGTAGTTCTTGCGGATGGAAGGATCACAAGCGGTGAGAAGAACCTTCTTCAGAAATTTGGCGAATCACAGGGACTGGTCTGGGCCGATGTTAAACTCATCATTGCCCAGCAGAAAGCAAAACTCTATTCGGAGGCTAAACAGATTATAAAAGAAGCAAAATAACAGGGATGCATTGAAGGAATACTTGATAGATCAATTCGCCATCAGTTATCTGAGCCCGCACATGCTGTTATAATTTGTTCTCCTGAAATGACTTCAGGGTGGCTGATATCATTATCAAGTACAAACAACCGGTATCTTATGGTTTCCGCACCTGAAGCAAAGGGCGTGTGGTTCACTTTATTTCGAAGGTTTCCGAGCAGGGGTTCAATATCTTTCCCGGATACCCGGAGTTTCACTTCGCCAATCAGAAGCTCCCTTTCATTCTCAGGATTTGCTGATACTACATCCAGTTCTATTCCACGCTCTCTCCTTCCGGACCACCAGCCTGAAGCGGGTCCCCATCGCCGATTATCGATTATTATCCGCGGCAGACTGATTCGTGCCAGATCCTCCCACACATACCCGAGGAACTGATCCCAGGAGATTCTTATAGACTTCATCACAAGATCTTTACCGCCAGATTCGAGCAGGGACATTTCCGGTTCGACGAATCGGAACCAGAAACGGAGAAAGGAATCCTTAAGGTTGTAATAGCTCAGCTTCGATTTAAGAGGTGACTGCCCGAAGGGTATGCGACGTTCAACATAATTCAGTTCCTGAAGCCTTGAAATTGGTCTTGAAATTGATGTGGCCTGCTTGCCAAGTCTCCCTGCTATTTCTGATATTCTGTGTGAACCTCTTCCAATCAGGGACAATATGGATAACGGTTGCACTATATCTCTCATATCATCTAAAAGAAGCCTCTCAGGTTCTCTGTGAAATACTCCAAGTGGATCGAGAACTGTTTCTGATACTGCTTCCCATAGATCATCGAAGTCTGACGCTATCTCCCAGTATCTTGGTATTCCCCCCCAGACTGCCCAGTTTTCGAGGGATTGGCGTGGAGTAGATGTGTTCAGTGCATCAACAAGATATTCTATTCCCATCGGAGCGAGTCTGATAAGCTCAGTAGCTCTACCGTAAAGTGGTGCGGATGCATCAAGCAACAGACCCATCATCATTCTCTGAGATGAGCCGCATATGGCAAAATGCCTTGTACTATCATAATCACGATCAATGTGCTCCTGAAGTATTCCGGGCAATTCTGGTGCCTGTTCGACAATCCATGGAAACTCATCAAGCACAAGAACCGCACCCGGAGGAGAATCTTTGAACCATCGCTGGAGCAGTTCGTCCCATCCCGGATATTCCACTCTGTCGAATCCTGGTAGAAGCCTTGAGATTTCCCTTGCCAGTAAGGAGAGCTGCATACTTCGCTCACGCTTTGCACCGGAATAGTAGACATGCGTGATTACTTTAAGAGATTCCCTCAACAGACGTGTTTTACCACATCTTCTCCTGCCGTAAAGACAGACAAAAGAAGACTTCTTTCCGCTGAAAGCTTTTTCAAGTCTTTTCAATTCACTATGTCTATTCAGAAAATCCAACCTCATGACATGACCTTTCTACTATTATGTAGTAGTTACATAATGCACCAGCTACATAATAGCAAGAGATTATACAGAAATCCACTCCAAAGCTACATATTATCCGCATACTCCGGAAAGGAATACTGATTTCACTGCCTATAAATATTTCGATTGACAACACATTACATGAGGAATTAGTCTTAAGGAGTAGAAGGCGAGATGTCCAGACGGTTCATAATTTGTGCAGCCAAGCGTATCACAACAATTAACAATAGATGGAGAAATAAGTGAAACAGAATAATAGTATGGCAGGCGCCAATGTGGATTCTTTCCAGGCCTGCACTGGAATCAGATTGATAGCAGCTGACAAAGGAGTTGTTTACGGACGTACAAATGAATGGGGAGCATTCGATATGCATTCCCGCGTTGCTGTTATTCCTCGCGGATATTCTTTCGCGGGTTTAACCCCGGATGGGTTGAACGGCAGAAAATGGAAAGCAAAATATGGTGTTGTCGGGATCGATGCTGATGGAAAAGATTATCTCAGTGACGGTATGAACGAGAAGGGTCTGGCGATTGGTTTATTCTATCTCCCTGGATTTACCTGTTACCCCGGCTACGAAACGAACGAAGCAGATAATTCCATTACAGCAATCGATGTTACAGCGTTTATCCTTGCCCAGTTTGCTTCTATAGATGAGGTCCGCCAGGGTATGAGCAAAGTCAGGGTTGTTCCTGTAGTGGAAGAAGAAATAGGGATTCCTGTTGCTGCTCACTGGATGGTGACAGGTCCGGATGGAGAATCAATTGTCATTGAATTCATCGATGGTGAGATGAAAATTTTCGATAATCCTCTAGGGGTTGTTACAAATGCGCCAAATTTCGACTGGCATATGACTAATTTGCGGAATTATCTGAGTCTTTCACCTGTTGCTCTGCCTGACAGAATGATTGATGACCTTGATTTCGCACCACTGGGTGCCGGAAGCGGTATGATTGGATTACCTGGTGACTTCACGCCACCTTCACGCTTCGTACGTGCTGCAGCATGGACTCAGACCGCACGCCTTACAGAAACATCTGCTGAAACTGTTTATGAAGTATTCAGAATTCTGGATAACTTCAATGTACCTCTTGGCGCAGCTGAAGGCTCTGATGGTCACTGCATTACAGAAGGCATGCGCAGTTCTACTCAATGGACTACTGCATGGGATCTTTCCGGGCGGGTGCTTCATTATCACACTCAGCATAATCGGCGTGTTCGAGCTCTGTATTTGAAAGACCTGGATTTTTCAATGCTCGGTAAGGATATTCTTCATCTGCCTCTCGACAGGACTAAACAACAAGATATCGAAGATATAACACCGAAACTGTAGGAATGCGCTGGAAAGAATCTACTTGAATCAGTTCGCTCCACCAGGCGCTAATGCGCGCAAATTGTCGCGAGGGAGGTTATCCACATACATGAATCCATCAGGAACCTCACCGATCATCTCGTAGACGATGGTAAAGCCAGAGCGTGTTCTGTACACCTCTTCAAGAAAATCAGGGGGATCTACTATTTCCCATTCACTGCCATCAGGACTTCTTCTCCATCTTGTTGACAGCCTGGGTCTTAAATAGCTGATATCTCTGTCTATAACAACATATCGCACGTCATGCTCTTCGAGACAGGGCCATAGAAGCATCTCATAATCGTTTGGCATCGACAGTGTAGGACGTCTGTATTTCCATATGAACAGTTCCACATTGGGAAATGTAACCACCCAGTCATCGGAAGAACTGTTTTCAATAATCCAATCAGCAACTTCTTCAGCTTCGGCTGCTTTCTCTGATGAATCCGCAATCACTAGAGAACCAAGTGGTAAGGCAAATGGAACAATAAGAAGAATACCTGCAACAGCCGCAGTTCGTTTACCTGCTATCTGAAGCAGTCTGACCAGCCCCGCACATCCCAGAGCAATGACAATTACATTCAAAAAGGAAAGATACCTTCCGCTATGCTCATGCAATACAAGAACAGCCATGACCGGAAGAGCTGCTATCAAAGGGAGCAGCATCTTTTTTCGAAGCTTCCGATTCTTCAAAGCAAGCAATGCGAGTATCGCGAAGCCGATGAGAGGCGGCTGCGCGTAGATTTCACCCCTGTGTAATGTGCCGGTCGTAATGGGTTCAAATATTCTCAGAAATCCTTTTGCTGTATATATCATTACGGCAGCAGGTCCCTGAAATCTGATCATATCCATGGGTCCCGGCGCGCTTTCCCGGACTTCCCATGCAGCCCAGTGATTCTCGTTGAGAAGAAACAGCCCATTCTGTGAGTAAGTCATCGAGCCGAACTTCTCCGAGTTCCTTATAAACCAGGGCATGCATGCAAGCAGGAATACAAGCAGGAACATCAGAACTTTCAGGAACTTCCGGCTGCCGCCCCTGATTAGAATCCAGATACACATTGAAAAGGCAAGGAGCATACCCTGAGTCCGCACAAGATACGCCAGGGCGGATAGAGCACCCAGAAGAACTACCTGTCTGAAGGTGATTTTCTCCCTGTCCGCAGCCAGCAGGATTGTAAAGAACAATGCAGTGAATAAAAGAAGGCTGTCAGGCTGTGTTGAATAGTAGACAAATAACGGATGGATGGCCAGAACAAGCGTTGACATCAGTGCTGGAATTACACCGAAAATCTTTCTTGTCCAGAACCAGCACATCGCAAGACATACAAGTCCGATTAACAGTGACAGCATCTGTGCGGGGAGAAATCCGGGTCCGGTAGTCGTGAAAAGTAATAAAATGAGCAGGGACATGATTGGCTGTCTGTTGGATTCAGGCCTGATCGGATCGATTGACTGATCGAACAGCGTCCATTTTCTCATGGTTGAGAAACCGTAACCATATCTGAGATTTTCAGCGATCTCAAGATTGGATGCTATACCATCCCCTGCCGGGATCGGATTATGAAGGATAACTATGAGTCGCAGAACCAGAGCCAGTATGAACAGCACAAGTAAAATTCTGGATTCGTTTTTCCTGGTTCTTTCAGCGGATATTCTAAACATCTGGTTAAGATACCAGAGGAAACAGGTGCTGTCACGGATTCTCTTTCATGCGGTCTTGCCTGATGCGCCAGTTAAAGTTTAGGATTAGTATGCAGGTTCGGATCCGCCAGGTTTCATGTTTACCCCGAATTGAAGTCAGGATAGCATAAATTGAAACGAAAGAAAGCAGACAGCCTCTTCAAGAAGATGTTCATATTCTTCGAGAAGCATGAGTTCATCAGAATACTCGCGGCTGTATTTGTAATCTGGCTTTTCGGAGCTTCCATTCTGCTTTTCACCGAGGGCAGATCAAACCCGGAGTTTGATACTCTTTACAAGTCGTTCTGGAATATTGCCGTCTATCTTTTCAGCGGACTGGACAGTGGAGTCCCGGTTACGATTGCAGGCCGGATAATCACAACTGTCATCCTGGTATTGAGCGCGGGTGTTGTAGCTGTCTTCACGGCGGCCATAGCATCCTTCCTGATTGAAAAACGATTGAGAGGGAAAATGAAGATACCATCGTACGAACTCAGAGATCATATCATCATATGTAACTGGAATGAAATGGGAATACCACTCATTGAGCAGCTTCATGCTGACATCGTTCACAACAAGCGCCCTGTCGTTATCATCAGCGAAAACCACGAAGCAGCTGATTTCCCTGACGAGGATGATAATGCGGTTTTCGAGAATGTCTATCTAATTAAAGGAGAACCAACTCTGGAAGCGGTTCTTAAGAGAGCAAATATTCAGAATGTGTTTTCGGTTATCATACTTGCTGACCGTGATCAGAAAGAGCTTGCTGACGCCAAATCCATCCTGATATGTCTGAACATCAGAAGAACCTGCGAAAAGCTGGACTCGGAACGAGATATTCATATATGTGCTCAGGGAGTGGATCTTACAAACGTGGATCATCTCGAACAAGCCGGTGCGGAAGAAATCGTCTGTTCGGAAGATTTCGGAATGAGACTCCTCGCTCAATCCGCCCTCTCTCATAACCTCAGCAATGTATACCGGAGATTGTTGACAATATCGGGAGATTCCAACGAAATATATCAGATTCCCATCCCTGATGAGTTCATCGGAAAGAGCTTCTCTGATCTTGGTCAGCATATATACAGAACCAGGTCGGCAGATAATCCTCTTCTTCTCCTGGGAATAAACTCATCAGGCGATATCCGTATCAATCCCAGACGCGATAGCGGAAGCATCCTTAAAGAAAACGACCTGGCAATCGTGGTTGCCTGGGAGGAACCCGAACTCAAGTAATCAGTACTTGCCAGCATACTGTTCATCCGTATTCAGCCCTGATTGCGAATAATGCAGAATTGGATATATTTCGGAGTCGAAATGCAAACTTATAGATAATTTGCTTAAGTTCTAGCCTCGAAATATTCATAATGATGCGAAAGAAGGCTGCAAATGACAGTTTCAGTGGAATCACTACTATCCGAATGCGAGAAACATAACGTACACTTTCTGCGGCTTCAATTCACAGATATCGACGGTATCATCAAGAATGTTGAAGTACCTGAAAGTCAGTTTGTCAAAGCTCTTAATGGACAGGTAATGTTCGACGGCTCCTCAATCGAGGGATTTACGCGAATTGAAGAGTCGGACATGGTCCTCATACCCGATCTTGAGACATTCGGAGTATTTCCCTGGAGAACTGAGCATGGAAAGGTCGGCCGCCTTATATGTGATGTAGCAGACCCCGATGGCAATCCGTTTCCGGGATGCCCCCGGACACTGCTGAAAAATCAGGTTCAACGGGCAAGGAAAATGGGATACAGGGTAATGGCCGGTCCTGAAGCAGAATTTTTCCTCTTTCAGATGGACGCTTCCGGTAATCCCGTTACCAAAACGCACGACAGAGGAAGCTATTTTGACCTTTCACCCGTGGACAAAGGAGAGGAAGCCAGGCGGGATATAGCACTGGTTCTTGAGTCAATGGGGTACGAAGTGGAGGCCGCTCATCACGAAGTTGCCCCCGGACAGCATGAAATCGATTTCAGGTATACCGATGCTGTGAAGACAGCCGACAATATTGTTACATTCAGATTCGTAGTTAAAAAAGTAGCCCTTTCACACGGGCTTCACGCAACATTCATGCCTAAACCGCTTTCCGATGTTAACGGATCTGGGATGCATATGAACATGTCCCTGTTCACGCTTTCAGGGGATAATGCATTTGATGACCCTGATGGTGATGACGGTCTGTCGCCTTCAGCGAGAGGTTTCATTGCCGGTCTTCTTCAACATGCAAGAGCATTTGTGGCTGTAACCAATCCGCTTGTTAATTCGTACAAAAGACTTGTCCCCGGTCACGAAGCTCCGATAAATGTTGCCTGGTCGGAAAAGAACCGTTCTCCGCTCATTCGCGTCCCTGCAAGAAAGGGAAACGATACCAGGTGTGAGGTTAGGGTACCGGATCCCTCATGCAATCCCTACCTGGCGCTTACGGTGCTTCTCGCTGCGGGTCTGGACGGAATAGAAAAGGGAATGGACTGCGGCAGGCCGGTTAACAGGAACATCTTCAAAATGAGCAAGCGGGAGAAAGCAAGGCTGAAGATACATCATCTGCCATCCAGCCTTTTTGAAGCTCTCAACTATCTGGAGAAGGATAATGTGATAATTGAGGCACTGGGAGAGCACATATACGAACATTTCATGTACAACAAGAGAAGGGAATGGGAAGAGTACATCAGGGTGATTCATCACTGGGAAATCGAAAGGTATCTGGACAGGTATTAGAAATCGGGGAACGGTTTCCTGAACCAGGTTCTGCATACTGATTTATATTCGTCAAGAAGATTCGGACTTTCAACTTTCAGAGATCTTGCCTTCTTTTCAAATCCCTTTCCCCACTTGCCGGCAAAGATATTTATCACGTTGAGCGTCAGGAACAGCAACGTTCCGCTGAAATTCAATTTTCCAACAAGCATACCGACTATCCCTATCACTGTCATAGTTCCCAGAATGACCAGCTGAAGAAGAGCCTGATACATCTGTTTCCGCACCATACTTTTAAAATTCTCAAGATTCTGGTACGTTCTGATAGATGAATCCTGAGAAAGAAAACTTCTTATCCCTTTAACTCCTGCGATCAGGTTGATTATCCCCAGAACAAAGAGTAACAGTATCCAGCCTATATAACCCATGAAACCCTCCGGGTATGAGAATTATGTCTGCTCTGGAAATCAAAGTTTCCATAAAAAACAAAGTCCGTTGTCGTATCAATGCAATCAGTCATGATTCTATTATTCTCCGCACATCATAACGTGAAACAGCTTTTCAATCTCCACCAGCAATCGCGGCTCACGCAAACCAAGGAATCCGATGTATCCGGCTCCGCCTTCATAGAAAAGGACACGATCATACGGCTTCCTGTAACCCCCATGGTTCTCAGCAAGATCCAGCCTGTTTCTGATCAAGTTCTCGATAAATCGCGCAAAGCCCTCTTTCCATTCCTGCCAGACCATATACTCGTAATCGTTTTTTTTCAGTATCTGTTTCAACCGCAATCGAGTTTCCGAGACATTGCCTTTCCTGCCATTATCCAGTTCGTCAAGGAACAATGCATAAAGATCTCTGAAATCTGGAGAATCGTATGGAAACGGATAATTGATCTCCCACATGTGATCGTTCTCAACCTGAGCCCTGCGGGCAATTCCCAGTGTCTGTTTGAGTTCATTTTCGCAGGTTTCAGACTGCTGACAGTGAACAAACTCGTGGAAGATGGTCACATACCCTTCAAGAGAATCGAATACATCGCCTGTAACAATGCAAGCTGTTTTTCCTCCGTAACACTCAAGAGAAAATGCAGCTCGCACTTTCAGTGGAACCGGCATCGGAGTCGGAGCATCCATGACAAAGACATATCGCTGACCGGATTCGTCAATATCATAAATAAGGAACTTATCACCTTCGACAAGAGCAACAGGAAATACACGCTCCAGAATGGGGTGAATATCTATGATTCTACTCTGAATATTGAATATTTCCTGCAGCTGATTAATAACCCGCATACTTTATTTTTCTGTCCTGAAATTATTCAGGAGAGCTATCCTGGTTGATATACTGATCCAGTTCGTCCTTTGAAATACCAAGAAGTCTGGCAGCATCCTTCATATCACCACCGCAGTACTCCATTGTTTTTGTTACAAAATCAATTATTGCTTCCTGGAGCTTCATCGGAGCAAATCCACCGGTCACTTCTCCCGGTGTTATCCGTTCGCGGATATAAGGAGAGAGGGAATCAGGAGTAATTGTATCTCCCTCAGCACTCACTATCGCCCCTGCAATGATATTTCTCAGCTCCTGCATATTATCGGGAAAACTATACTGCTGCAGCAGATCCATGAGTTCGTCGGAAATACCGGTAATATTTATTCCTGTTCGCTCGTTCTCCATCTTCAGGAAATATTTCGTCAGCAGCGGGATATCGTCAGACCTGTCTCTCAGAGGCGGAATCCGGATAGAATTCACCATAAGATGGTACAGCAGATCCCGCGAGAAGGAATCGCGATATTTTGAACTGGTAAGATCATGAGTGGAAGCCACTATGAAACGAACATCACAACCTAATATCTCTGTCGAGTTATTCCTGTAATACTCGTTTGTCTGGATTACTCTCTTGAGTCTTACCTGAACCGGCAGACTCATATGCTCGATATTATCAATGAACAGTGTTCCACCTGACGCCGTTTCAAGAAAACCGGGCATCTCCTCGCTTCTTCCGCTCCAGTCCCTGGCTCTGCCGAAAAGCTCCTCGGAGAATTCTTCCTGAGAATGAGAAGCGCTGTCAAGAGCAATGAAGGGCCTGTCGACCCTTGGAGAAGCATTGTGAATAGCTCGTGCAAGTGATTCCTTCCCTGTACCCCTTTCCCCCCAGATGAATACACTGAGATCTCCTTTAGCCATTTTCTCGGCCTGATGAAAAAGCCGTATCACGCCAGGATCCTGTGTAGGGAGTCTTTCGAAGGCTGCCTTGTTATCCAGATCCTCTCTGGAAAGCATCTCGGGCAATTTATCAATGGTTTCATGCATTGCGCCATATTCTATGGCTCTATTCAGAACTTCAAGAAGGTATTCATCGTCAACAGGTTTTGTCAGGTAATCAAATGCTCCCAGTTTCATCGATTTAACTGCAAGTTCAATATCGTTGACACCTGTAAGAATTACCACGGGGATATTTATACTTTTTTCCTGCATCATTCTTAGAATATCCATGCCGCTTACGTTCGGCATATCAAGATCGAGCATGATTATATCAAACAACTCAGTGTCAAGAATGGTCTCAACTTCTCTTGAATCGTTGACAACTGTGGGTTCAAACACTTCGGTCTGCATCAGAAAAACCATGAAGTAGTTGGTTACAGCAACATCGTCATCAACTATCAGGATCTTATTCATTTCTTCGCCTTCCTGTCTCCTTCATGATCCGGCAATGGAATTTTGATAGTGAACAGTGTTCCTGAGCCAGGTTTGCTACTTACCGAAATGCTTCCGCCATGCTCCTCGATGATTCTGAAGGCAATCGCGAGACCCAGCCCTGTTCCGCCCTTTGTGCGTTTTGTCGTGAAGAAAGGATCGAAGATCAGCTTAAGGGTTTTCTCATCCATTCCTTTGCCGTTGTCCTCAATCTCTATGACAACGGTATCTTTATCCATCCTGGTTCTGACGGTAATCAAACCCTTTATATCATCCGGGATAGCCTGAGAAGCATTCACTATGAGGTTTACAAGAACCTGCTCGATCTTCTGGGAATTGCCCGTGAACGTTTTTACACCTTTGCTCAGCCCCAGTTCGATCTCAGCATGCTTGTGTACTTCGTTCTGAACCAGCCTGGTCGTAGCTTCTATTAACGTGTTGACATCCACAGTATCCAGAAGAAGCCCCTCATCCTTTCTGGCAAAACCCCGAAGACCCTCCACAATACCCTTTATCCGTTCCGAACCGTGAGACATGTCATCTACCAGGGTCATGATATGCTCTCTGAAGAAATCGTATTTAAGCCTGGCAATTTTGAGATCCGGATGTTCTTTGTAGTAATCATCCACAATCGGCAGCATGTCCGTTATCGCCTGATTGATGATCTTGATGTTTCCCCTTATGAACTGGTTTGGATTGTTGATCTCATGGCCGATACCGCTTACAAGCTGACCCAGGGAAGCCAGTTTGTCGGCCTGCTGCAGCTGCTGTTCGTAGGTCTTCTCAAGCGTGATATCCCTGTAGAATTCAAGGATTCCATCGACTTCCTCTTCCTGGTTGTATATAGGAAGAGCGTGAACCTGAAGATATCTTTCATCATCTCTTATTGTAATGGTAATCGGTGTCTTGTCCCGTTTTATCTTTGCCAATCGACAATCCTCACAGGGAGTTTCTCTCTTAAAATAGGTTCTATAGCATTTGTCACCGGGAGCGATATTCTCCTGATTGCTCATAACCACGTTTCTGTTAAGATCAATGAGCATTACTTCATCAGGGATAGCCTGGAACATGGTTTCAAGCCTGCGGCTGGCTTCATCCCAGCTTTTGTTGACGCGGTTCAGATAGGAATCAGCCGTACTCAATTTCTGCTTCTGGGCTTTAAGCTCCTTTTCCCGTTTGCCGATCTCTTTTTCAAGCTCTTTCAGATGTTTGTTGAACTCCTCTTCCTCTTCCTGTTTGAGAACAATTTTTTCGGAGAGTTCTTTCCTTTCGAGCGCCAGACTGAGCATTCTTCCTATTTCGAACAGCATTTTCTGCTCTTCAGGCAACATGTTACGTGTTTCGCTCAGGTATCCAACTCTTATTTCGCCTTTCTGCTCACCGTTAACAATCAGGTTGACTGTTATGAATTCCTTTCCCGCCAGTTCCTGACCGTACTCCAAACCCTGATATGTGGAACAGACAACCGCTTCTTCCGGAAAACGCATACCTCGAGAGAGATATTCCGGAAGTCTTGTGAAAAAATCACTGATGGACTCGGAAACCTCTATCCATTCCGAAACCGAGTAAAGACAGGACAGCTCCTTCACCCTTTCTTCCTTTTCCCAGTCACTTATTCTGCGAAGCGAGTCAGCCTGCGCGCCGAAGAAAAGGTAAATACCACCCTGAACACTCTCTATGTAACCGACGTTCATTGGAATCGGTGTTGATCTCTCAGATCTGGTGGACAGCAGAGCATGTACTCCCCTGGTACCCTTTTTAACCTCGACTATTGCTTTACGCAAAGATGAGAGAGATTCAGTTTCAAGAATATCTATCAGGTGGGCTCCTGAAACGTCAGAAACATCTTGTGAGCATGTATGCTTCAGAAGGGGAGTGACATGGATAATCTTCTCATTGCCATCTACTGCAAGGAGAAAATCAAAGTTTCCTTCGATCAGTGAGTAGAGGTTCTCAAGACGAATCATGAACGCTACCTCTTATTTCTTCTCTTTCCTGTGATAAGTCAGTCAAGCCGTTTCTTTTTCGGCGGTGGTTCTCAGCATATCTTAATGAATAATTAGTTTATTAGATGCAGGATTTTGCATGACCCGTCAAGCACAGGTTCTATTATGCACATCCTTATGCTGCCGATCCTCCAGGAGAAGCAGCTCCAGAGTAACCCCATATTGACGAAGGTTCGTTGGCTTTGTTAGCTTTAAAGTGTGAACTACAGTTCATTTTCCGGAATTATTAACTACTCACTATGATTATTTTGTTGAATCCGTTAGAATTCAAGCACAACTAGAATCGGGAGTGAATCAGTGTCCTTACCAGTGTCTGATAGATCCATCTTCGATCCTGATGACCTCATGGAACGCATGATGGGAGACATAGTGCTCGCAAAATCGATTGCGGAAATTTTTCTGACAGATATCCGCAGCCGAATAGACTTGCTGAAGGACAGACTCAATGAAAATGATATCCGTGGAGCTGAGCTTCTGGCTCACAGTATAAATGGCTCAGCCGCCAACATGGCTGCTATGAAGCTCCAGAAGGTCGCATCCAGGATTGAGAAAGCCAGCAGAACAAACGATCTTAGTACTGCGCTTTCTTTGTTAGCCGAACTGGATAATCGGTTCACGGAAGTTGAAAAGGAAATCAGGGAGATAATACTATGAAAATCCTGATCGTGGAGGATGATCTCTCCACCCGTAATACCCTGTCGAGCTTACTCCAGAAGTGTGGTCATGATGTGATTGCTGTATCAGGTGGTGAAGAGGCATGGACAGTTACCAGACAGCCGGATACACCAAGGCTCATATTGCTTGACTGGCTGATGCCCGGACTGAGCGGCCTTGATCTGTGCAGGAGAATCCGTTCAATGGATGGTGACAATCCGTTTTACATCATCATGCTCACCGTGAAGGACAACAAGCAGGACATCGTTGAAGGTCTTGATACCGGAACAGACGACTATATAACGAAGCCCTTCTATCCTGAAGAACTCCGTGCCCGTATCAGCGCGGGCCGCCGGATCATTGAAATGCAGGACAGATTGCTGAGTCATGCGAAAGACCTCCAGAACTCGCTCGATCATATAAAAACCCTGCAGGGAATCCTTCCAATCTGTTCATTCTGCAAGAAAGTACGTGATGACAAGAACTACTGGCAACAGGTAGACGATTATATTGCCACCCATACGAATGCTCAGGTCACTCATTCGATATGTCCTGAATGTATGGAGATACACTATCCGGATATTCACCGAAGAATAAACAGGAAGAGCACGGAAAAGAAATCGGGTTCAGATTAACCAATCGAATCATTTGATAATGAAAATTGATGATCCCGGAAGATTCTTTCTGTATATTCATTCACCAATCTTCGGGTCAACTGCCGTGCTGTGGTCAATGTTCCGTGGTGAGCCTGCTATCTTCAGAGTACTTCTCTCAGGGCAGGGTATTACTGCTGAAGCGTACATATCAGAGTACTTTCATGATTGCAGTCCAGGTACATGCCGCGTGATTGATTCAATTGCGGGAGATATCGAAGCATTCCTGAATGGAGCTGATATCAGCTTTTCACTTTCATCTGTCCGAATGGATCTCTGTTCAGAATTCCAGCAGAAAGTGCTTGTTACAGAACACTCAGTTCTCCGCGGACATGTCACTACATATCAGCGCATTGCGGAGCGACTTGGCAGTCCGGGCAACAGCCGCGCGGTTGGAAATGCTCTTGCCAGAAACCCCTTCCCGATAATCATTCCCTGTCACAGGACTATTCGATCTGACGGAACTCCCGGCGGTTATCAGGGCGGTACCAATATGAAAAGAAGGCTGCTTTCGATGGAAGGGATCCATTTCGATAGAAAGAACTGCCTGGTAAATAGAATATATGAACCGGGAGAATTACTATGAAGAGCTTGAGGAAATGATTATTTCTCAAGTATTGTTCGTAATTCGCAGACAAGATCTGCAAACCTGTACGGCTTCTGTATGAAGCCATCAATATCCATGCCGGAGAATCGTTGAATAACATCCTGCTCGTTGTAACCACTGGAAAGAAGAATTTTAATATCATTCCTTATACGCCTGAGTTCAATGAAGGCTTCCTCACCACTCATATGCGGCATTGTCAGGTCGAGTATAACGCACCTGATTTCATCAGAATTCTTGCGATAAATATCAATTGCATCTCGACCATCCGTTGCAGTTAGCACGGTAAAACCAAGCCTTTGAAGCATCGTTTCGCCTACAGTCCGTACTGTTTCTTCATCATCGACCAGAAGGATAGTCCCGCTGCTTTTCCAGCTCATATCTACTGGAGTTTCTTTTTCAAGGGATATCCTGCGCCTTTCAACTGCCGGAAGCAGAATTTTGAAGGTAGAACCATGCCCCTCTTCACTGTATAGTTTGAGCGAACCACCGTGACCGCGAACTATACCGAGAACAGAAGCGAGTCCAAGACCACGACCGGTAAATTTAGTGGTGAAGAAGGGATCAAAAATCTTTGATTGTGTTTCGATATTCAAACCGCAACCGGTATCAGCGATCTCAAGATAAACGTATATCCCCTCCTTCATATCCTCCTTAAGATAGGTTCCGTCAAAGTAATTGCTGTCGCATTCCAGTATTCCGGTTGTGATAGAAATGACTCCGCTTTTTTCACCAATCGCTTCAGAGGCGTTTGTAATCAGGTTCATTATAACCTGTCGAATCTGTGTTACATCAACTTCAACAGCTGGTAGATCATCACTCAGATTAAATTTAAGGACAACATTTTTTAAAATTGAAACTTCAAGCAGGTGCGCCATTTCCTTAACAACATCATTGAGACTGATGACATCGACGATAAGCTGACCCTTGCCGGAGTATGCCAGCATCTGGCGGGAAAGCTCAGCTGCCCGTTTAGCTGCGGTTTCGATCTCGTGTATGTTGGGACAGGCGGGTGAAACAGGGGAGAGTGAGTCCAGTGCCAGGTCAGCGTTGCCAAGAATACCTACAAGCAGATTGTTGAAATCATGTGCTATTCCCCCTGCCAGCACACCAAGGCTTTCCAGTTTCTGCGTCTGCAGTATCTGTTTTTCCAGTTTCTGTTTTTCTGCCTCGGCTTCCTTACGGTTGGTGATATCCCGGTCCAGGCCACGGTAACCGATAAGACAGCCGGTTTCATCAAACATGGGTACACCATTTGTAAGAAGACAGATCTTTCGACCATCCTTCCTGATGTTCCAGTTTTCCAGCTCAACGATAGGCGCAAGGTTTTCGACGATATTATTGAAAATACCGCGTATTCGAGCGCCTTCCTCGGGTGGCATCAGATCAAAAGGTGTTTTCCCAATAATTTCTTCAGCGGTGTAGTCAAGTACATTTGCAACCTGTTCAGAACAGTAGGTATAACGTCCCTGAGTATCGACTTCCCAGACCCAGTCTGATGTACTGAGAACAAGATCGCGAAAGCGCTCTTCTGATTTTTGCAGTTCCTCTTCTGCCAGTTTTCGTTCAGTGATGTCTTCCAGAATACCGTCAATGCAGTTAATCTGTCCATCAGAATCCCTTACTGCTCGTGCTGTCATGGAACCCCAGAACTTCCCCCCGTTAATACGCTTCAGCTGGACTTCAAAGTTAGCAACCGAGTCATTTGAACAGACTGCTTCCACAAACCTCTTCCTGTCATCCGGGTTTACATACATGTCTGTCAAACTGACTTTTTCCATCTCTTCAGGATTGTCGAATCCATGCATTCTTGCCAGTGAGATATTACACGAAATCGCATGTCCTTCAGAGTCAATTGTGGATTGGAATACACCTACAGGAAGATTAACGAGAAGCGTTCGATAACGTTTTTCCGATTCAGCAAGGGCCTGTTCGACTTTTCTTCGTTCAGTGATGTCGCGAATGGATTCGATAGCTCCGGCAAGCTTGCCCTGAGAATCATAAAGAGCCCTGGCTGTAGCGTAGAGATATCTACCTTGACCGCCAAGGGCGGGGGTAAAAGCTTCACCGACAAGAGTGTTAAGCTCCTGCCTGATAGTAGTGTAAAGATTGTCCGTTTCCGAGTGAGAGTCAAAGATTCTATCGATAAGGATTGGCCTTCTCCTGCCGTAGAAAGGAATTGCATATTCATAATCACCTTTACGCAGCATTTCATCGGCTGGAACTTCTGTCATCTCTTCCATTGCCTTGTTCCATGCGATAACCTGTGAATCCCTGTTCACAACAAGCGTGGCATCGGGAAGGAAGTCTATGATTTCAGACATCCTTCGCTCTGAATCCCTCAGTGCTTCTTCAGTCTGCCTATGTTCGCTTATTTTCATTTCAAGTTTACGATTGGTTTCAGTCAGCTCCTCAGTTCGTTTCCTGACCAGTTCCTCGAGATGACTGTGATATCTGACAAGTTTTTCCTCAACTTTTTTATGTTCAATTGCAAGGGATATGTTTTCAGCAACAAACGACATCATTTCCAGATCCTGCATCGAATAGAGCGAACTCTGGGAATAGCTCTGAACAGCAACAACACCAATGACTCCATGCGAAGTTCTGAGGGGAACACCCAGCCAGATCGGTGATTGCTTACCAACCATTTCGACCTCACCCTTTCGGATGAGTTCCTGATGAATTCTATCATCAGCAAGAAGGGATTTGCCGGTTCTGCGAACATAATCCGTCAGGCTTTTCTTCATCTGCTGTTTGCTGAAATCAGGATTCTTATCGTATTCATCAAAAATACAGGGAAATGAGTACAAATCATTTTCTTCGTCGTACAGAGCAACATAGAAGTTGCTTGTATCTACAAGTCTCCCGAATTGTTGATGTACAATCTCAAGGAACTCCTGCAGATTATCCGAGGCACTTACTGCCTGTGAGATCTGAAATAGTACCTCCTGTATTTCCTCCGCCTGCTTCCGTCTGGTTATATCCCGTGCTGCTGCGAAGGCACCGATGACTTTACCTGAATTATCTCTGAAGACCGAAGCATTATAGGCGACTTCTGTTTCCGAACCATCAACAGCTTTCAAAACCAGTTCGTAATCACGTATCTCTTCAAACTTGAAAACCGATTTCACGCCCTCAAGAGCTTTTTCCGGGTTCGTGAAATAGCCTGTAATATCAGAACCTATCAGTTCCTCCCTGGATTTTCCTGTAGCCTGTATGGTTGCCTGATTTACATCAAGAATGATTCCATCCGGATCAAAGGTAACCAGGGGGTCGAGGTTGACCTCGATCAATCCCCGATTGTAATCCTGAAGATTCTGAATTTCCTTTTCTGTGCGGTTGCATTCTAATGCATTTGCGAAAATTTCACCGATCATTTTCAGTAATCTGATGTCGTTTTCTTTCCAGGTTTTTTCTGTCTTCACCGAATCAAACCCTAGAAATCCGATGAGTACCTTTGCATAAACAATGGGAACAAGGATAAGTGATTTTATTCCCAAATTCTGAAAATTTACTTTTTCGATACTGGCTTCAGGAGGAAGGTCATCGACAACTGGAACATGAATTATATCAAATGCCCTGATCCTTTTAGTGAAATCAGGATATTCTTCCTCGACTGAGATATTCTGGAGAATATTAATTTGTGGTTCTATATCTTTTTTGCACCATTCGTGTGTGTTGTTCATCGTCTTTCCATCATCATAAAATTGAAAGACATAACAGCGGTCAATACCTGAAAATTCCCCAATATCCTTCAAAGCGTTGTTAATTTTACTGTCGATCTCGCCCGGTGAAACGATAAAACCTGTTGAAATTGCAGCAATGAGCTTCTCTAACTCAATCTGAGAATGAAGGTTCTGTTCCATATGTTTACGATCTGTAATATCATGAGCTAAGATGAGATAATAACCGGGTGATCTTTTTCCACATAGAAAACATTTCACCGAAATATTTGTAAAAACGATTTTTCCTGTTTTATTTAGAAACCGTTTATCTATGGAAAACTCGTTTATCTTGCTTTTCTGTAGAGATCTGAAATAAGTAGACTCTTTTTTAATATCAGCAGGAAATGAGATTTCTTTCCACGAGATTTCAAGAAGTTCATCACGGTTGTAACCGAGAATTTCACAGAAACGGTCGTCTGCGTCCAGAATTTTCTTTTCGAGGGATATTATCGCTGTACCGATAGAGACAAATTCAAAGTCTTTCAGATTCCTGTCCAAAGCAACACTCCCGCAAAACATGTAAGAATAGCCTTAACATTACATTATACAATACACATGTATTTTACACTAACAGAATAAAGAAGTTTCCGCCAGATGTGATTTAGCCCGGACAGTTCTACAGAAAATTTGCGGGCTTGCGGGTCATAGAACTCGGAAACGTTCCGTTCCCACTTCCCTGATCTCTTTCCTGTATTCCTGACTGTGAGTCATCGGGGGCAGGATAGACGTAGCTTTTACATCTGCTTCAATCGCTACCAGTTCTCCTTTACCATCCCAGTTCCTCTTCTCGCCGGTATTCCAGTAGAAGCGGGTAAGATCGCCAAGGTTCTTCCTCACTATCCTGTCGATCTCATCGAACAGACCATCCGCGATAGTAAGCCCGAATGCCTTTGCCAGGCAGGTAAGCGCTTCCGTAGATGTTATACCGGAAGGCGGAGATACAGCTCCCGTGAAGGATGTAAGCTCACCCTCGAAATTACACCTCGTTCCTGGTGTTTCAAGGAAAGTACTTCCCGGAAGCGTGACATCTGCAAACCTTGTTGTCTCAGTATCGGCCCAGTCAACTGCCGCAAGAAATTCCACATTCTGGAACCAGGAACCGGTTCTGTTGTACTCAAGCGGGTTTTCTCCGATAATGAGCGCGGCCCTGATGTCACCGCTCTCAAGGATCTTTCTCAGATCCTGAATCGTAGAGGCGCCCGGCAGTTCTCCCCCTGTGGAAATTCTTCCCGGCAGAAAAGCAGGATCAGCTCCCATTACTTCAAGACCGGCGCTGTTCGCGATCAGTCTCGGGAGAAGTATGTCCGTCTTCTTTCCCGCGGCTGTGAGCATGATTGCAAGATCAGCGAATATCTCTGTATCATCAGGAGAAGCATCCTGAGGGCGGTCAGGACTATGGATAAAGACAACTTTTCCGGAGTTTCTAAGCAGCTCTGCGGCTTCGAGAATGCTATCTTCCTCAACACCTGATCTGGCAGCAGCCACTTCTATGGACACATCTCTGTTCAAAAGGAAGGAGGATGTGCCCTTAATATCTCCACTATCGAGAAGAACCTGCATTACCGCATTCCAGAAAATGGAGGCTCTACCTCTCATGGGATCCACCGCAAGACTGGAAAGATGCTGATCGGTCGAATCAAGCATTGAGTTTGATACGATGAGTTTGGCTCCACTTTTGACTGACTGTATCACTTCGACGGCAAGAACCAGGTGATCTGCCTCCATGGATGTATTGTTACAGATAATCAGATCGGCTTCCCCGAGGCATTTTCTGTCAGCAGTAGATGCTGTGAAGCCCAGAGCTTTATCGAGAACACCTGAACGCCCACCGCCCGAAATATTGGCAAGAGAGCCGATGTTATTTGTGCCAATCCCGGATCTGGCAATCCTGCCGGCAATGTACAATTCCTCGTTTGTCAGTTCCGGTGATACAAATACGGCAACACTCGCAGGTCCGTATTTTTCAGCTGCAGCCTTCAGGGATTCTACTATTCTGCCATAGGCAGCATCATAGCCAACAGTACTATAGGAGTTGCCGCTTCTCACGACCGGCTGCACCAGTCTGTCCTGCTTAATGAAAAGCTCATGGCCGAACCTTCCATACCTGCAGAGATAATCTCCGGGGACTCCGTTGGAAGCCACAAAATACCTTCCATCTCCGAACTTCCTTACAGAAATCTCGCACCCTATAGAACAGAAACCACAATGTGTGGGTATATCCGTAGTCTCAAGACATGCTCTTCCCGGAAATGGATATTTCACCGTAAGCGCTCCGGTCGGACAGGCATCAACGCAGTTTCCGCAGCTCACGCAGCTTGTTTCAACAAGAGGATTGTTCATAGCGGGGCGCATTTCGGTTTTGAATCCTCTTCCCACAAGTCCGATGGCGGCAGGTTCGGATACATCTCGCGCAGAGTACACATTTGTTGGGATCGTAGGATATGTAAGGGTGCCTGTCATCAACCTTGTGTTTTCTTACATGGCCTTTGAAGTACTCCATATCAACGCCATATTCCTCAGCATAGAGCCGGAGATCGCAATCATCGAATCTTACGCAGCCACAGGAAAGGCACCTATCGCATTCATGTTCGTTATCCTCAGGCTCAAAACCATTCGATACCTCTGTAAAATTGTTTCTGCGGTCTTCAACATCTATCTGGTGGACTTCATGTCTGGGTGATTCCTTTACATCGCCGAGTTCAGCTTTCCCCGGCTTTGACCAGAATTCCTTTGCAACCACGAACGGGTAAGGTTTCGGCTGAACGCCGTCAAGCCAGGCTGTTATTGCCCTGGCGGCTCTCTGACCGTCTCTGATAGCATCGATAACAACGGTAGGACCATCATCCGCAGCATCACCACCTGCAAATACTCCTTCAATGTTCGTAGCCATTGTACTGAGATCCGCAATGTATGTATTCCATCTTGTCAGGTCCACATCGCCATCTCTGGTTTCTACAAGTCCATCAAGAACTGTATTCTGCCCGATGGCTGAAATAGCCAGGTCACAGGGAAGGTCAAATTCCGAACCTTCCAGTGGAACAGGTCTTCGTCTTCCGGAATCATCCGGCTCACCAAGCTTCATGCGCTGGCAGCGCAGAGCGCTGAGTCTGTCATCCTTCCTCACGATACCGATTGGTGCGGCCAGCTCCATGATCTCAATGCCCTCTTCAAGACAATCTTCAATTTCCATGGCGTCAGCCGGCATCTCCGCTTTGGTTCTTCTGTAAAGAACGATGACCTTGTCCGCATTCAGTCTCCAGGCAGTTCTTGCCGCGTCCATGGCGGTATTTCCACCACCGACCACAACCACAGTACCCTTCAGCGGCTGAGGATCATCTGCCTTTTCAACCAGGAAGTCAGCGCCGGTTACGACGCCTTCGGTATCAAACTCACCCTCAACCCGCATTGCCTTGCCTGTCCATGCGCCTGCTCCGATGAAAACAGCGTTATGCTTTTCCCTGATCTCATCCAGCGTGATGTCCTTCCCCACCCGAACCCCGCAGTGAATCGTGGTACCTGTTCTGCAGATGTACTCCACTTCTCTGTCGAGAACATCATCCGGAAGTCTGTACTCGGGAATACCGTATCGCAGCATTCCTCCAGTACGATCCATGGCTTCGTAAACTTCACATTTGATCCCGTTTTTTCCAAGGAACCAGGCGGCGGTAAGACCCGCCGGTCCAGCGCCGATGATCCCTGCTGTTTTACCTGTAGAGGGGGCGCATACCGGTTTCGTGGCGTAAGCCTCGGGGGAATCAGTGACAAATCTCTTGATGTTGTTTATCGCAACGGACGCATCCACATCCATTCTTCTGCAGACGTCCTCGCACTTGCGGACGCATACTCTTCCGCAGGCAGCTGGAAAGGGATTCTTTTCGCGAATGAGGTCGACAGCTTTCCTGTACTGTCCCATCGCCGAAAGGGCAATATATCCCTGGGCGTCAACTCCGGCGGGGCATCCCTCCATACAGGGGGAGACGCAATCAGCATAATGGTTGGACAGCAGCAATTCGAGCGCCGTTTTTCTGGATGCCAGAACTCTATCGCTTCGAGTAAGTATTTCCATGTCCGGAGCTATTCGAGTCGCGCATGAAGGAACAAGATTCGCCCTTCCCTTTACCTCGACCACGCATACAAAACAGGAACCGTAAGGTTCGAGTTCAGGTGAGTGACAGAGAGTGGGTATGTCATCGAGTTCCTGCTCCTGAACCACTTCGAGAATTGTTTTCCCTGGAGTGGCCTCTATTTCCTGACCGTTGATCTTCAGTCTGATTTTTTCCATTGGCCGCTCCTACCTTGTAATTACTGCGTTGAAATTGCAGCTTGTAATGCACTTGCCGCATTTCACGCAGATTTCCTGATCAATAACGTGTAGTTCTTTGACTTTTCCGGAGATTGCGTCAACCGGACAATTCTTCGCGCAGATCGTACATCCGACACACTTATCAGCATCGATACTGAATTCGACCAGAGCTAGGCAGCTTCCTGCCGGACACCGTTTATCGTTGATATGTGCCAGATATTCATCCAGGTAATATCGTATCGTTGTCTGTACAGGATTGGGAGCTGTCTGCCCGAGCCCGCAGAGACTTGCTTCCTTTATCTGAATTGAAAGCTGCTCAAGTTTTTCTATGTCTTCAGGAAGTCCCTCACCACGGGTCAGTCTCTCAAGAATTTCAAGCATCCTGAGCGTGCCGATCCTGCAGAAAGTACATTTACCGCAGGATTCGTTCTGTGTGAAATCCAGAAAGAACCTTGCAATCTCGACCATGCAGGTCGTATCGTCCATTACAACCATTCCGCCTGAGCCCATGATGGCTCCGGTGGCAGGTATTGATTCGAAATCCACGGGAGTATTCTTCAGACTGGCTGGAATACAGCCGCCGGATGGACCGCCCATCTGTACTGCCTTGAACTCCCTGCCTTCCTTGATGCCTCCGCCGATCCTGAAGACGAGGTCATCTATTGTGGTTCCCATTGAAACCTCGGCAAGACCTCCGTGAACGACTTTCCCCGCAAGGGCAAAAACCTTGGTGCCGGGACTTTTCTCTGTTCCGAAAGCAGCGTATGCGTCAGCGCCGTTCGCTATTATCCATGGAATATTGGCGTAGGTTTCCACATTATTGTTATTGGTGGGCTTCTGCCAGAGACCTTTTTCCGCTGGGAAAGGGGGGCGAATACGGGGCATTCCGCGTTCGCCTTCGATCGAGGCAAAAAGCGCTGTCTCTTCTCCGCAGACGAACGCTCCCGCGCCCTGCTTGATTTTAATGTCAAAATTGAAGCCGGAACCCAGTATATCTTTGCCGAGATAGCCCTTCTCTCTGGCTTCTGACAGTGCTATTTCAAGCCGGTGAATAGCCAGGGGATATTCCGCTCTGCAGTAGATATAACCGAAGTCCGCACCGATCGCTCTGGCACAGATGATCATGCCTTCCAGAACGGAGTGAGGATCTCCCTCCAGAACAGAACGATCCATAAACGCGCCGGGGTCACCCTCATCGGCATTGCATACAACATATTTTCTGTCAGCTTCGTTTGAGGCGGCAAAGGACCATTTCAGACCTGTAGGAAATCCGGCTCCTCCTCTTCCACGAAGTCCAGAATTCTTCACTTCCTGAATTATCTGCTCAGGAGACCACTTGAAAAGAATCTCTTTCAGGCTTTCGTAGCCGCCTGATTCCATGTAATCTGAAATGGACTCAGGATTGATCGTACCGCAATTGCGGAGGACTATTCTCTCCTGAAGGTCAAGAAAACCGGCTTCGGAACCGGAAGTCGATCCGTCCCGTTCGATAACGTAGACCAGGTTGTTGTCTTCAATTCTATTATCATTCAGCACATTGCTCTCAAAGATCTTTTCAGCGGATTCTGTGGTGACTCCTCCGTAGAAGACTCTGCGGACGCCATCCCTGATTTCCACCAGAGGCTCCCGATAGCACATGCCGATGCATCCGGATATTGTCAGCCGGCAGATATCTGCATTCGCGCTTGCAAGCTCCTCCAGCTTTTCGAACACAACCCTGGCCCCGGCGGAAAGACCGCATGTTCCCATACCTACTACAATTGTCTTCATTTCAGCGCTCCAGACGTTTTTCACAAATGGATTTCATAAATCGAAACATTTAACCGCCGCAGGATGCTCCTACGACAGAATCGGCTTTTGCGCCGGTCTTACGGATATGTTCACGAAGAAGTTTCCGCAGCGATGCAGGTGTAAGCCGACCGTAAGTCTCGTCATTAATCATTATAACAGGCGCAAGAGAACAGCAGCCGATGCAGGCTACCGTATTCAGAGTGTACATCCCGTCCTCCGATGTATCACCGACTTCGATCCCGAGTTCATCCTCGATAGTCTCTATAATCATTTTAGCCCCGGATACATGACAGGCAGTTCCGGCGCACGCACGAATAATGTACTTACCCATGGGGCGAAGTCTGAACTGACTGTAAAAAGTAATAACTCCATAGATATCCGACTCAGGTATTCCGGTTACTCCGGAAATGTAGTTGATCGCGCGGATGGGTATGTAACCGAAGTGTTCCTGGGCAGACTGCAGAAGAGGGATAAGCTCACCGGGTGCTCCGTCATATCTCCATAGCCTGTAACTGAAATTCTCCCTCATTGTAGCCGTGATCACCACTTCCTCTCATTGACCCGAATTCCGTTTTCGGTCCGCTACAACAGATTCAGATCATAAACCGGTTTAATTTCATTATCCTGATGACAACCCTGAAAAGATTGAGCGGCCATCAGTCATCAATAAGATTTATTACTTTGGCTTCACGAACTCTAAGAACACCATCAATCTGACTCAGTTTCTCAATGATCCGGGGAGTTTTCCCCATGGCTCCATGACCGGTAATCATACCGACAAGCTTAGCACCATCTTCGATAACATCACAGAAGACAACTTCATCGATGAAGAAAACCGTTGTAAATATCTGCTGAATCGCATCCGGATCTATGTCAACGATGATATAACTCATCGTTCCCGGCTGTCTTCTGGCTTCTGCCTGAACGTCCCTTTTGACGGCCTTCTGGTATGTATCGATAAAGGAGTCTACATCTCTGTCGAGCTTTGGACGCTCAATTTGAGACATGGACAGCACTTCAATGCCGTCCAGTTCTTTGACTCTGCTGAATATCTCCTGGATTTCATCAGTCGAAGAAGCCTGAACGAGAAGTATTATGTCGAAATCACCTCTCACAGCATCGCATGACTGGATACCATCCATCCTGTAAAGGATATCAAATATCTCCATGCTTCTGTCAGGTTCCGTTATCTTCACGGTCAGGTAGGCGCTTACCGATTCCCGCATACCGTCATCAACTGAAGCTTCTTCTGTTTCGGTTCCTGTTTTCCCAGGAGACAATTCCTCAAGAGCTTCTACAAGATCCGATATTTCAAATGGCTTGTCCAGATAACCGGTGTTCTGTTCTGAAAGCGCGGTCATCATCAGTCTCTCATCCCCGAAGCCCGTAATTACGAGAACGGGAAGGTCGGGATACTGATTTTTTATCACCTTGAGTATCTTCAGACCATCGATATCCGGCATGAATATGTCAGTAATAAGATAATCGTATGCTACACCCTTTTCTCGAGACTGATTCAGTTCATGAATCGCGGAAATACCATCAGGACAGGCAACGGCAGTGTAATCTTCCTGAGTAAGACCTACTGTAAGATTGCGTCGAATCTCAGCTTCATCGTCAATAATAAGTACGCGGCCTTTCAATGGATTCCTCCTTCTTTAGGGCATATTTGAATGAATGGGGGAACGCTACGTTCCACATTCAGTAAAGTCAAGAACATCACAGGTTATCGCACTTCAGCTCTGGACAGGTCCATTGCTTTGTCCAGATCGACCCAGCGACCGGAATTCAGATACAGATTCATCGCCTTTGCTGCACGCCGGCCGTGTCCCATCGCGAGAATAACCGTCGCAGCCCCGAGTACAATATCACCTCCGGCAAAAACGCCTGGAACAGAGGTTTGACCTGTTAACTCGTTGACAACAACTCCGCCCCATCTTGTGACCTCCAGCTCCGGGAATGAAGCCGGTACTAGAGGGTTTGGACTGTTACCTATCGCGACAATCAGCGCGTCGGTCTCTTCGATGAACTCTGACCCTTCAATGGGAACAGGTCTTCTTCTCCCGGAAGAGTCAGGTTTTCCCAGTTCCATTTTAATAAGTCTGGCTCCAGATATCCATCCGGCCTCATTCCCGATAAGACTGACGGGGTTCTGCAGAAGGTGGAATTCAACTCCTTCTTCCCTGGCATGATGAATCTCTTCGAGTCTTGCCGGCATCTGTTCCTCTGCTCTGCGGTAAACGATAAGCGATCTGGCAGCGCCCATTCTCAGTGCAGTTCTGGCGCAGTCCATAGCAACGTTTCCGCCGCCGACAGTGATTACTTTCTTCCCTGTTACTATAGGCGTATCGGTTTCCGGAAAACTGTAAGCTTTCATCAGGTTGGCCCTTGTCAGATACTCATTAGCGGATAGAACACCCAGGAGGTTTTCTCCATCGACCCTCATGAATCGCGGAAGCCCTGCTCCGGTCCCGATAAATACTGCGTCATAATCTTCGATAAGCTGACTCACCGGAGCTGTCTTGCCCACAACGAAATTGTATCGGAAATTGACTCCTAGTTTCTCGAGATAATCAACTTCCCCCTGGACAATTGCTTTGGGGAGCCTGAATTCGGGAATACCGTAAACCAGCACTCCTCCAGCCTTGTGAAGCGCTTCAAACACTGTCACGGAATGTCCGAACCTGATCAGATCGCCGGCAACCGTCAAACCAGCAGGCCCTGCACCGATAACAGCAACTTTTCTGCCTGAAGGTTTGACTTCGGGCGGAAGATCGTACTCTCCCTGTTCCCGTTCCCAGTCCGCTACGAACCGTTCGAGTTTCCCGATCATCACGGCTTTGCAGGGATCTTTCTGTGCCTTTCCTATTGTGCAGACCAGCTGACACTGTTCCTCCTGAGGGCATACCCTGCCGCAGATGGCGGGGAGGAGGTTCTTCTCCTTCATCTTGTTTATCGCCCCACGAAAATCTCCGTCCTCTATCAATTTGATAAAGCCCGGAATATCAATTCCGACAGGACATCCTTCCACACAGAACGGAGTTTTGCATTGAACACACCTCTTCGCTTCCAGCATTGCCATCTCCGGGGTATAACCAAGGGGAACCTCTTCCACATTGGTGATCCGCTCGGCGGGATCCTGCTCGGGCATCATGGTTGGCGGAATTTTAAGTCTTTCCTTGATGTTCATTCCTGATCCCCCTCCAGCACGCTGGCCAGCTTGCAGCCGGTCTTTGACGAATAACGGTCAAGGGATTGTTTTTCATGCGATGAGTACATCGTCAGACGTTTCATCAATTCGTCGAAATCAACCTGATGTCCATCGAACTCAGGTCCATCAACACAGGCAAATTTCGTCTCACCCCCCACAGTTACTCTGCAGCCTCCGCACATGCCAGTACCATCGATCATGATAGGATTCAGGCTGACAATAGTTGGAATATCAAGTTCTTTCGTAAGAAGGCTGACAAATTTCATCATGATTGGCGGTCCCATAGCAACACACAGATTGAATTTCTCACCCTGACTGACAAGTTCCTTGATGGCATCCGTGACCAGTCCTTTGCGGCCCTTTGTTCCATCATCCGTTGTGATAAGCACTTCGCTGCTCACTTCTTTCATTTCCTTCTCGAGAATCAGAAGATTTGAGGATCTCGCGCCGAGTATGCTGATCACACGATTACCGATATCCTTCATTGCTTTCGCAACAGGATACAATGGAGCAATCCCGATACCGCCACCAACGCAGAGTACGTTCCCTACTTTCTCAATATGTGTCGGAACTCCAAGAGGGCCGGTTATGTCCGGAATTGAGTCGCCTACATTCATCCCGGCCATCTGCAGAGTTGTCTTCCCGACTGACTGCACGATGAGAGTAATACTACCCTTGTCATGGTTTACATCAGCGATAGTAATTGGAATTCGCTCTCCCTCATCGCTGATCCTTACGATCACGAACTGGCCGGGCTTTCTGAACCTGGCCACATCGGGCGCATGGAACCGATATAGATGAATGTCAGGTCCAATCTCCTCTTTAAAAAGGATCTCGTGCATATGCAACTCCCTCACTTTTTTCGCACTGTTGCAGCGATGTTATGGTTTAACCATTACTCCATTACCGGACCGTCCATCAATCATTACTTTTACGGGCGACTCAAGGCTTATGTGACGCAGGAGTTCGCCATCGGCTGCGGCCGGTTGAGAATCAAGCCATGACCAGTCGATAAAATTACTTTCCTTGACATGAGACACCGTAAAATAAGCAACGCCAAGAGAAGTCATATTCTGAAAAAAGTGAGAACCCTGGGATGGATCGATATTCATATTCTGCTGGCTTGCCTCCATTATAACCTTCACTCCTGAAATCTGGCTCCAGGTTACCGGTATACCAAGCCAGGGGTCTGTTGAACCCCATCTGCCTGGTCCGATGAGCATGTAAGATCTACCTTCATTGCTCAGTTCTCTGTTTAGTTTGTCCACTTCCTTTACAATTGCACGGGTTTTAGATGCATCGAATTGGTCCGGTTTTACATACACAATATCTTTGATCGTATCGATTATTCCATTACCGAGCGCTGTGTCCGTCCAGCAGAAGAGTTCTTTTTTCTCCATATTGGTCAGATCTACTTTCACCAGCCTGTCACTGACCACCATGGGTCTTATCTGGAGCAGACTGAATTCAGCTGGAAGGGGTCGCTTTTTGCCGAGAGTAACCGCGAACTCGATCTCTACAGGACACCCCATAGCATCCTCGCCCATAGTAAGCAGCACATCAGTAAGAGGGGCGAGTGGAAAGACTTTATTCTTGAGTACATGCGCGAAGTTGATCACTCTGGGTCCGGATCGTGTGATGCCATCCAGTACTCTCTCATTAGCCGCATCGTACGTTGAAGCCAGGTATTCCAGGGTTCCATCACTCTCCGCAACTCCAGGATCCTGCAGAATCAGGTACTGATCCTCATCAAGGGAAGAACTCCATTCGGAGTGACCCATACTCACAGCATAGAAGTTGTGCTGAGAGTTGTTCATCATATCCTTGAGAGTTGCGAACTGAGGAAGAACCCTCGGGAACTTCGGCGTAAACCGAAGTGATACGCCACCATCAACAATCGATTTCCCAAGTCCCAGCGCGACATTTACAACTCCATCCTCCGGTTTTGCGGAACCGGTTGGATAGAAATCATAAGACCGGCCGACTCCGGCGAAATGCGGGTAGAAGGAATGTCCGTAATTCCTGCCAACAACTTCCTGAAGAAGAACAGCCATCTTCTCGTCCTCCACGCGGTGGTTCGTCGCTGTGATATATGACTTCGCGGCTTTGAGAAATGTGGATGCGTAAACGAATTTAATGGCATCCGCCAGTTCATTGAATCTCTTGTCTTCGCTCCGGGAATTATTCGGAAGCATTTTTGTGGCGTAGATGCCGGCGAATGGCTGATACATCGCGTCCTCAAGGAGACTTGAAGATCTCACTGCAATCGGTGACCGGACTGCTCTGATATAGTCTCTGATATCACCGAGAATGGTCGGGGGAAGGTCAGCCTTTAAAAACTGTCTTAAAATTCTGAGATCATTATCGCATTCAAGAGCAAATTCCAGCAATTTGTTCTGATACACGAATTTATCGAAGAACTCCGTCGTTATTATAAGTGTACGTGGAACAGAGACATGTACTTTCTTGAATCTGCTTTCATCAAAATTGGCTGCCAGCACCCGATCAATGAAAGCCAGCCCTCTTCCTTTGCCACCCATTGAACCTGATCCCAGTCTGCTGAAAAGAATCTGATCCTCATGGAAGGATCTGCTGTAATTTGACACATATCCCCGCCTGCTCTCTTTGTTGAAATCGCTGAAAATATCAACCAGTCCGGTTCTGACTTCGAGCGGGGTTCCGTTCATTGATAAATTTTCCTGTACCCTGCATGCGAGTTCAAGTTCTGTCTGTATCTTCAGCCAGCGCACCAGCTCGCCGGTACTCAAACTCCGATAAACAGATTCAGCAGGTATTTTATCGATCAGCTGATTCATTTCTTTAATATTTGAAACTGATCTGATGATCTCTCCATCATCATTTCTGAAGACAAGATCGCCGAATCCGAAGGACTCTGCAAGACATTTTCTGAGATCGCTCATCAGCGCCGGTGAGTTCTTTGAAATGTATTCAACACCCAGCGCGGCAGCGATCTTCTGCCCTTTTGATTCAGATGTCTGCAGGATAACGGGCATTTCCGGCAGAGTTTCCTTTATCTTCCTGATAAGAATTTTTCCCGCTTTTTCATCCAGTTCACCTTTTCTGAGAAATTTCATATCGGTGATCACTCCGATGAGCGCGTCTCCATGAGTTTCCAGTATCTTCTCAGCTTCCTCAAGTGAGGTAACCATCAATACTTTCGTTCTGGTTCTGGCTCTGAGATTTCTTTTTGTAAAAGATGAAAAACTGTCGAGAATTTCTATGGTTCTTTCCTGTATTATGGTCATAACCTCGTACAGATATCTTGAATAAAAATGGACATCATCCTCAACAAGCAGAAGGCAGGGCGCTCCAAGTTCAGCGCAGTCATGCTCCGCGTTTCTTGAATCCTCAACAAGTCTGATTATTCCAAGTACAGTCTCTCCGCGCCCGAGCCAGGTGAAAACCCTGTTGGTTTCATCAGTCCAGTGTTTTTCCTGCAGCCTCAACAGTTCCTCAGGGCTGTGAGCCAGTACAACAATCGGAAGATCGGAGCGAATAGTCCTGATGTTCCTGATGAATTCAGGAAAATCCATACTTCCGATTCTTGCCATGCAGATGATAAGATCAATACTTTGCCCCGCGTCTTTTCCGAGAAGTTCAAGGGCGGTATCAGCATTTGATATCTGAGTAATTACAGGAATATTCCCTGCGTCACTTATCGTGTAGGTGTTTCCAAGAAGGTCACCAAGTCTTCCATCCTCCTCTATCATATAGTAATCATATAGACTGCATATGAGCAGGATATTCCGAATTCTGGTTTTCATAAGGCTGTCCAGCCGGGATTCAATTTTCCTCAGCTGAAGCCTTTTTTTTCTTCCCTTGATCAGTTCCGTCACACGAGTTCCTCTCGCTGATACTGGATTCTTTGCTTAAAGAAAACTCTCCAGATGTAATTACAGATAAGCGCACCAAGTCAGCATCATATCTTCCGACAAAGCATAAGGTCAAGTAAAGATATAAAACACCCGGTATTCCTGAAAACTGGTATGCTATTGACAGAGTGATACGTCCTCGATTAAGCTAACACATTCATTGTAAAGATTTGATCCTATTGAAACCTCAACTTATCCTTTGAAAGGGGACTGAAAATGCTCGAAGAACTCTACCAGAAGGTAGTACAGAGGGATCCTTCTCAGCCGGAATTCCATCAGGCTGTACAGGAAGTCCTTGAATCGCTTGAAGTGGTGCTTGATAAGCACCCTGAATACAGGAGTGCGAAAATTCCTGAGCGTATAGTTGAACCTGAACGCGTTATCATGTTCCGTGTTCCATGGGTAGATGACAGTGGAGAGATCCATGTGAACCGTGGATTCCGTATCGAGATGAACAGTGCTATAGGACCCTATAAGGGCGGTCTTCGATTCCACCCTTCGGTGAACCTTGGCATCCTCAAGTTCCTCGCGTTTGAGCAGGTTTTCAAGAACGCTCTCACAACCATCCCCATGGGTGGCGGTAAAGGTGGATCCGATTTTGATCCCAAGGGAAAATCCGACCTTGAAGTAATGCGCTTCTGCCAGAGCTTCATGTCCGAGCTTTTCCGTCATATCGGGCCGAACACTGATGTTCCGGCAGGCGATATTGGTGTTGGCGGACGTGAGATCGGTTTCCTTTTCGGACAGTACAAAAAGCTTCGCAATGAATGGAGCGGCGTACTCACTGGTAAAGGCCGCGAGTATGGCGGAAGTCTTATCAGACCGGAAGCCACCGGTTACGGCGCTGTCTACTTCGGCGAAGAGATGCTCAAAACACGTGGTGACAGCTACCAGGATAAGGTCTGTCTTGTTTCGGGATCAGGTAACGTTGCCCAGTTTGCTACCGAGAAAATTACAGAACTCGGTGGTAAAGTGGTCACTCTTTCAGATTCCAGTGGATACATTTACGATGAGGACGGTATCGATGCCGATAAACTCGCATATGTGATGGACCTCAAGAACGTAAAAAGAGGCAGAATAAAGGAATACGTAGAGAAATATCCGAACGCTGTCTACACAGCTGTCGATCCTGATCTCGACTACAATCCTCTCTGGGATCATAAGGCGGATTGCTCATTCCCGAGTGCTACACAGAATGAGATCAACGCGAAGGATGCTCAGAACCTTATCAACAATGGCGTCTTCCTTGTCTCCGAGGGAGCCAACATGCCTACGGTTCCTGAGGGTGTAAACATATTCCTTGACCACAAGGTTCTATATGGCCCAGGAAAAGCCGCTAACGCCGGTGGAGTTTCGACTTCAGGTCTTGAGATGGCACAGAACGCCATATTCTCAAGCTGGACCCGCAAAGAGGTCGATGAGAAACTTCATAACATCATGATCAGTATACACAGCCAGGCTTACGAAGCAGCAAAATTCTACGGTGATCCTGGAAACTATGTGCTTGGAGCAAATGCAGCCGGCTTCCGCAAGGTCGCCGATGCCATGATGGCTCAGGGCGTAGTCTAGAACCTGGGGGGGTCGGACGTCCGACCCCTTCTCACCTCTTCAGATACGCGAGTGCTGAATCGGAGTCACTATCCATTATTATACAGACAGACGCTCCGGGAAATTCATTTGAAATCTTTACAACCTTGATAACCTGCTCAAACTCTTCCGCATTACTTACAAGCTTTCGAAGTATGTTTTTGGATGTACTGAATATATCCTCTCTGAATATCACTCCTGGTTCATCCGGGTATAAGGGGAGATATTTGATATTAGCTTCTACAAGATCCTGGAAAAAGTGGGTTCCGAAGGAAAGATCTGGTACATAGCCCTGTTTGCTCTTTGCAACCTCTATCAGCATAGCAGTGTTGTTGATATCACAGTAGCCAACGTGAACACCCATCTTGATATCACCTTTACTTCCCCATCTTCCAGGGCCGATCAGCACAAATTTCTTATTGGGAAGTTTCTTGTTCAGCTGTCCTATTATATGACCAACCTGAAGAAGCCCTTCTCTTGATGAAATCCTGTCATACTCGTCTCCATCAACATAAACAAGATATTCTATGTTATGGCATAGACCGGACATGATGTACCTGTCCGCTGTGAAAAGTATATCGTCCTTCGGGATGTTCTTCGGAATTGATGTGTCTGCAAGCCCGTCTCCAATACTCTGCGGTCTGCATTGAAGCAGGTAAGGTGTATGTATATCAGAGCTGTACGCAAATTCAATATCAACCGGCATACCAATTTCATCCTCGAGAATACTGAGCATTGTCTTAAAAAGTAAAGGAACCGGGCTCTTCTCGAGAAGATTATGGAATGTTACCACTGTATCCTTGTTTTCAATGTTGAACATCGAACCCGGAGACAGCTGGATGTGGTCACCTTCATCAATGGAGACTATATAGGAAAGACATGGGAATTTACTGCCGCATTCCTTGATAATGCTTTCTACGCTGACGGTTTCAAGACAGCCTTTCTCAAGGTTGATCACGTCCATATGCTTTTGTGCGTAGCGAAGTATCTCCTCCTCAGCTGCATTGATTCTGATCTTTGGCTGTCCGGGACTCATGAGAACAGGAAAGTCTTTTCCTGTTCGATCTACAGCTCTTGTTCCCAGCCCGGTAACCAGCCTGACCATTCCATCTTCCTTTTTGATCCTCGGAGACCATCTGTAATCGTTCCGGCTGAATGCCACACCGGCAAGAGGTGGGAAATAGTACTTGCCTATCCTGTTGCCGACGACCTCCTGGATAAGAATACCCATCTCTTCATTGAAATCCAGCAATCCCCGTTCGCGGCGGTACTCAATGGGATCAGGACCGAATACGCTTGCGTATACTTCAAGGATCGCGTCAGAAATGGCTTCCAGTCTCTCTTTCCTGGTGCCTGTATTGGCAACAAAAAGGCTTTTGTATTTCCCAGCGAAAGCAGCACCGGAGCTGTCCTCGAGAAGGCTTGATGATCTGACTATCAGAGGCGATGAACCAAGATGGTCCAGCGCAAAGTTCAAACCGCTCAGAACACATGATGGAAGCTGGGAATGTTTGAATACCTGCTCCAGAAGCTCGTATTCCTGCCTTATTTCATCAGTATCCGAATACTTGATTGCAAGCATCTCTTCAAGCGCATTGTAATGAATGAACTCCAGAATAGAATCGGATGAGATGTACCACGTTCTTGGTATCCTGAGATTCCTGAGTACTACATTGTGCTTTCTGTGTGAATCAAGAATTTTTTGAGCCCGGAACAATCCTGAAGCTTTTCCGCCGACTTTTCCGTTACCATTGAGAGGCCCGATAGTATGATCAAGCACTTCACTGAAATCCTCTATCCGGACATGTTTGCTGATCGTGTTGATATACTGCAGATCATCGTTGAATATTCGCCTTGTAATGTCTACAATTATGCCCCTCTGTTCGCTTCTGTCCATCTTTTTGTTTTTGTCCGGAAGCAGAACATATTTTTCCAGAGCTTCCCTGAGCTGTCCCAGAGGAACATCTCTGCGGTCAGCAATTACAGAAAGAAACCTGGTGCTTTCATATCGGAGCCATCTGTGGATAGCTTGAGAAAGCTCCTCAGGTGACAGTTCCTCTTCAGCAACGCTGAAAACCTGGCTTGTGATGCTTTCCAGATCCTGGTAATCAATCCTGGGCGCGGGTTGATTTTCTCCATAAGGATCACCCGTCTTGTTTCCATTTGCTTTTCTTAAATGGAACTGCTCCATAATCTCGGATATTTTCTTGACTTTCCGTTTGAAAAGGTAGTTCATCATCTTCCTGCTCAAACGCTTCAGCAGAACTGGATCTGTATCTCCAAGAAGATCAACGATGATTTTCCATTCGGGTTTGTTTTCATCTTTTAATTTTGCATGTGGAGTTACGGCTTTTTCAGTCATCAGATATCCTTTCCGAATCAGAAACAGGTAGAGGCAGGGGCATTATTCGGGGACACGAACCAGAGCGTGCATGTCGGATGATGCTTATGACCCATCAGGGGGTTGCCTAGACAAGCCCTCTCATTCGTGCCGCAGTTGCTACTCTGTCGATAGCAATCATGTAGGCTGCGTCTCTCATATATACTGACTGGCTGTCAGCAAGATCAGCAACAGCATGGAAAGCTGAAGTCATTTTTGTATCAAGTTTGGAAAGGACTTCATCCTTCTCCCAGTAGTAGTTCATATTATTCTGAACCTGTTCGAAGTATGAACAGGTAACGCCTCCTGCGTTGCAGAGGAAATCCGGAATCACAAAGATATTGTTCTCTTTCAGGTAAGCATCCGCTTCAGGTGTTGTCGGGCCGTTCGCACCCTCGGCAACGATTTTCACTCTGGCATGTATTTTGTTAACTGTCTCACCGTTAACCTGGTTTTCGAGGGCTCCCGGCATCAGAACATCCGCCTCGGTTTCAATCCAGGCATCTCCGGAAAGCTGTTCGTATCCGGCTGCCATGGCCTTTTCGGGATTTACCGTTCCGAATCTGTCAGTGATGCTCAGCAGAAACTCAATATCTATTCCATCCATTTTACGGTAGGTGTAAGAAGTCATATCGCTCTGATCCCAGCAGGATACACAGACTACTTTACCTCCATATTTGATGAACAGATCAGCCGCGTACTGACTTACGTTACCAAAGCCCTGGCAGGCCATGGTAGTTTCTCTGATATCAAGTCCCATTCTGGTTAACGCTTCCCGTACGGTGTAAATCACACCGTATCCCGTGGCCTCTGTTCTTCCAAGAGATCCACCGCTCCCAACGGGCTTCCCTGTGATAACACCGGGATACTTCCCGCCAACTATCGTTTCGTACTCGTCCATCATCCAGAGCATGTGCTGTGGAGATGTCATTACATCAGGAGCAGGTATGTCCTGAACGGGACCGATGTTTCTCCAGACATTCCTGATCCAGCCGCGGCAGATCTGTTCCTGCTCTCTCATTGAAAGTTCGTGAGGATCGCAGATAACACCGCCCTTGCCCCCTCCAAGAGGGATATCGACAACAGCGGTTTTCCAGGTCATCCATGTCGCGAGAGCTCTGACAGTATCCTCGGTTTCCTGTGGATGGAACCTTATTCCACCTTTACAGGGACCGCGAACATCACTGTGCTGTACCCGGAATCCACGAAATACCTGTACAGAACCATCATCCATGTGTACAGGAATGATGAAATGATATTCCCTCATCGGCCAGCGTAAAAATGCTCTTGTTCCCTGCTCAAGATCAAGTTGGTCTGCAACCTGATCGAATTGTTTTTGTGCCATTTCAAAAGCGTTGAAGCCCTTATCCATCTCTGAACCTCCAGATTGAGATTACCAAACAAATAACGGAATAGATCTCTTTTCTCGAAAGAAACCGAGAAGACAACGCAAGTATTATAGACAATAATTATGTGCGAACAAACAAGTGTTCTACGAACTTCCGGACTGTATCACATCAGGATACATCCGCATGTGAATATATCTGCGGGTTGTTAAAACCTTTTCGAATGAATTCTGTTTTCTGCTGAACGGTAATAGCACTCCGATCAGATCCGACAGGTCCCCAATCGGTAATCCTGTTCACAAAAAGATCTTCAAATCCGGATAAACCATTGTACGCGCAGCGAATCATTTCGAGGTCACTCTTGAGGCAAACACCGGACTCCAGACAGGAATCGATCATGTGAAACAGTTCTTCAGCTATCAGGGATTTGGAGTAGCCGGCCAGATCAAGCAGTTCATCAATACTGGTTACATCAAATCTTCCTGAAGCCTGCCTCAGTCGATCAGGTATTATGAACCACCTGTAGCAAGCCAGACATTCGGTGACCGAATCGTATTTTTCTTCGGTGTATTCGGAGAAATAGTTCTTCCCCATCGCTTCTGATCGGGCGAAACGGTGTTGCCTTGCATAGAATCCGGCACGAATACTATCTTGAGATACTGCTTTACGGTAAGCCTCGCCCCTTTTCCAGAGATTCCTGTATCGTTTTACATAACGCCTGGTTACCGGATTCATGTTGCCCTCCCTTAGCGCAACTTACATTGAGCATGATTGTATAGTAAACATATGTATACTATTTTCAATGTCAAGCCTGTCACATAAGGGATTCGGTTAATCCTGCTTATATTCCACACATAGTTACTTCAGAACAGTAACTCTTCGTGTAAGTAAAGCGGTCCCGTACGAAGCACGAACAAGATAGCAACCTGCACTCCACCCTGAGATATTAACTGACCTGACTTCAGAAATATCATCCTCCCAGACAAGCCTTCCGGTCAGATCGTATATCTCAAACCTCCAGATTCCCTCCGGAGGATTCAGATTCATGATTCCTATGGCGGGATTCCGTTCCACCAGATTTCCGCAATAACTGCTGAAAGAAGTTTCCTCACAGGATGTTTCAATAGACGAAAGAAATGCCCATGCATGATACGGCTGGCTCTGCTGATCCTGTAATCCCGCAATTATTATTGCTGAGGGTGAAAGGTTCGTCATATATACACTTGAAACGTTATATACTCTTTCCGTAAAAGACTGCTCCCAGATCAGAGAGCCATCCAGAGCATTCACGAGTGTAATCTTTTTACCGTTAACGCTCCCCCCGGAAATGCAGGGAATCCACAGGCCCTCATGATAGACGGAATCAGACCAGACTACACTCCAGGTGTTCGCTCCTGTAGGATAGCTCCACAGTGTTACGCCAGTCGCTCCATCAAGACATATCGTACCTGAATTGTCTCCGGCGACAGCTACTTCAGCAATTCCATCTCCATTAAGATCAGGGCCGCCCTCCACATCAAGAAGAAAACCGCCAAGACCTCGAGCCCATATAGAATCTCCTCCGGGGGTATAGCACTGCACACCGCCGTCGAATGAAGAACTCACCAGCCAGGGAGAAGTATCCTCCCTGTCAAGGGCGGACACACACATGACATCTCCCCCGCCGTTCCGACCCCAGACCAGAGTTCCGTCAGAACCATCAACAAGCTCAAGCGTATTGTCCGCATAACCGCTTCCGCCTATTCCCAGATAAACCTCCTGAACTCCGTCTCCGGTAACATCCGGAATAACAAGTATGTCCTCGACCGCGTCCGCTGCGGTTCTTGTCCAGAGAGTGTCACCTGTAGCACCATTCAGACATGCGGCAGCAGAGCTGTTCGCGGATCCTGTAGAGCCGAATCCGCCAATGAATTCAGGCACAATATCACCTGTCTGATCCTCCATTTCAGCGCAGCTGTAACCCCAGCCGGCTCCGGATGGAATATTATTGTAGGCGCTCCACTCCCAGATAAGAGAACCGTCAATTCCTGAAATCAGGATAAGGCATCTTCCCGGGGGGGCATATCCGCCCGGAGTAGCCATGAGGATATCCTTATGCCCATCACTATTCGCATCAGAAACGGCAAGTAATCCCTCATCCTGGTAGATTCCATTGTATTGATCACTTGTCCAGATAACACTTCCGTCAGACCCGGAAAGACACCAGAGAGTCGGCTCCTCATCCCAGAAATTCACTCCGCAGGCAACATCATCAACACTGTCACCGTTCAGATCTCCGAGGGATACGGTTGAATAAACACCTCCGCTTGTAACATTTGCCCACAGGGTATCCGGAGCGGAAGCCAGAAGACATAGCATCAGCAGCATTTTTATCCTCCAGTCATTTGATATACTTTATACATTATAAGCTATTCATTCCCGCAGGTATGGGTCAACCTTTACTCAGATGCAATCTAGACATTTGCGGCTGATCCATATATTACCTTTTTAACTGAACTTTCCATGGAGGTTATTATGAAATATCTATTTCCAATTGTTTCATTGCTGTTTCTTGTCTCACTGCTGGCATCCTGCGGCGGTGAACAAACCGATACTGCCGAACTGGTTGCTGAACCCGAGACCGTTCGAGAACTCGTCTTTCTTGATTCCATCGGAGTCGAACTGGGCGATTCAAATTATGTGTTCGGATCCATCGAAAGCTCTTCGCACTCTGCAGATGGTAATATTCTGATTCTTGACAGACCGGCATGCTGCACTCGCGAGTACACACCTGAAGGGGAATTCGTCAGAAGTTTCGGCAGGCGTGGAACCGGCCCTGGTGAATTCGTGAATCCACTCTCGATGGTGAGACTGTCCGATGGCAGGATCGCTATGATGGATATGCAGGCAGGCGGTATCCATACGTTCCTTCCGGATGGTGAATGGGAAGGAATTTCCGCGGAAATTAACAGGGAACCTGTTCTTAATATGACTGCCGCCGACAGCTGCAGGTACATAGCATTGTTGACCACCTTTGACATAATTGACGGACAGTTTATTATGAATACGAAAGTCGGAAGATTCGATATCGATAAAACAGAGCCGTCTCTGATTTACTGGGAAAACTCATTACCGGTCAATTTCGACGATTTCACGCTGATAATTGAGGAAGGCTATTTATCCAGGGGTTGGGCTTCCAATTATGATGGTATCGTATTCATAGCTTCTCGAGACTCAGAAGAATACCTTGTTACCGGTTTCGACGCAGATGGAAATGAATTCGTTGAAATATCCCTTGATCTGCCTCGTGTAGAGAAATCCGAAGCGGAAATACAGGATGAAGCCGCATTCTATAACCAGAGAGCCAGGAATATGGGATACAATGCCCGGACCAACTTCGAACCTGATCCATTCCGATGGATGGTTCATTCAATGGGTATTGATAACCAGGAAAGACTCTGGGTCCGCAGGGGAACTGAGGAAATTCCTACATTCGATATCTTCGATCTCGATGGAAACCACCTGTTCACTGTTAACATACCTGCGATCTCAGGATATTCCGGTCTGCTCTGGGAAGTCAAGGTTGATGATTACGGGATACTTGCCTGGTCCCTTGACCCGGCTGACGGATATCAGAAACTCTATACTCTCGAACTCGTGGAGTAAAAGCAGAATTTCCGGCACCTCATAGTGGAAGTTTTAGAACTGTTGGCATTGCTGGAATATGAGTTCTAGCCTTCGTTTGTCGTTTTAATGGTGGGTGGCACTGTTTTGGTTCCGGATGCGGGTCTAGAACAGATCCATCTGTCCGTTATCGAAAGGATCATAAAAGGGCATTTCAAGAAGAATCGATCTTTTATCGCAGGCTTCCCTGAGTATTCCTTCAAGGAGGCCTGCGTTGCTTACCGTACAGTGGTACATGTTTCCGAAATGTTCCCTGTATTTCCGGTTCATGCCGGGAAACACTTGCTCTATCTCCCTCAGAAAATGCTCTCTCTGACCATCCCTGAGAGTAACGCCTAAAAAAGGAATAATGTATTCCGCACCTGATTCAGCTGCCATGTCAAGAATGGCAAGAATATTTGCCGGATTATCCGTTATGAAAGGTAGAACCGGCATAAGAGTGATTCCCGTATGAATGCCACGCTCCGATAGCTGTCTCATCGCTTTGAACCGCGCCGTCACAGAAGGAGCAAAAGGCTCGAGTTTCCCGGCAAGTGTCTCATCAGCGGTTGTTACAGTAAAAGTAACTGCGGAGTAAACCTTACTGATTTTCTCAAGCAGGTCTGCATCGCGGAGGACAAGATCGCTTTTTGTGATTACATGAACCGGAAAATGGTTCTCTGCGATTACTTCGAGTGCCCTGCGGGTGAGTTCGATCTTCTTTTCAACAGGCTGGTACGGATCGTTCATCGAGCCTGTTCCTATTGTGCCTTTGATTCTCAGTCGGGGAAGCCTGTCTCTCAGAAGATCAACAGCGTTTGTTTTTACCAGCACATCTCTATCGAAACAATCAATGCCGTAACACTCACTGCGGGAATCGCAGTAGATACACCTATGACTGCACCCCCGGTAAAGGTTCATGTTGTAATGCAGACCGAACCAGGAATCAGGAGCGCTTACTCTGTTAATAATGGTGCGGGTCTGTATCTCTCGGATCAAAGAAACCCCTCCCGGCAATGATTAATATAATACTGAACATATGTTTACATTTCGCAGAATGCAAACGCCGTTCAGATATTGAACCCGCACTCTCTGATATTCTGCAGAAGATCCTCTGGATCCTTTCCCCATTGTCCCAGTTTCCGGGAGATATGCTCTGTCCATGAATAATTATCGAAGTTGCAGGTCTCCTCCCTCCCATCTTCAAGAGGGATCATGTAACCGGCATTCCTGTAATAATCCTGGTCAAGGAAACCCGAATCCATTTCTTCCGTCGCGGCAGACACGACTTCATCAGTGAATTCCGGATATCTGTCTTCGAACAGATGAAATTCCACAGGATACCTGGGTCTGACAGGCGGTTCCTCCGCAGGATATCCCATCGTCAGAATGACCAGTGGAAAGATCCTTTCCGGAAGTTCATACTCCTCCCTTATCTTCCCCGCCATGAATGGAGCATTGCCGATAAAGCAGCTTCCCAGACCGAAGCTTTCAGCGGCAGTAACCATGTTCTGAGCCATATATGCGGCATCCTGAATCCCAAACAGAAGTGTAAACAGATCGGATGCTTCTCTCTTCCAGCCCCGCCTGTCCATGATCTTCTCCATCCTGTGTATATCCACACATATGGTAAACTGGAGAGGTGATCTGAATACATTATTTTCAATATCCCGCGAGAGCAGCAAACTGCCGAGCTGCATCGCGAACGGTGCCTGCTGACCGGCACGTACGATTGCTTCCAGAACTTCATCAGAAGGTTGTTCAGTTGTGTACTTCCTGATGGATTTCCTCTGCATAAGCGATTCGATAACAGGATTACCTGGCATTTTTTCTCCAATCAGATTCGTTTCAGATGTTCTTTTGCTTCTAACCTGCAATCTACTCCAGCAATTAATGAGTGTCACTGAAATTATCTCAGGATACCAGCCTGAATTGATTATCTGAAGAGGACTTGCCCATGCAGTCACCATGATTTAAGTTGTATTAGTTTGAGTAACATTTTTTGAAAGGAAACAGCCATGAGATATAAACTGTCTTTACTTGTCACACTCCTCCTGGTATCCGGAGCCGCACAGGCACAGTTCTCGATCCCGTCGATACCTGACATTCCAATTGATCTCCCTGACCTCGGAGATCTTCTTGAACAGGAACCGGTGATAACAACTGGACTGGAAGATGCCGTTTTCGAACGTCCTGAAATGGACGGCTTTGAACCGGAGTTCTTTACTCCTCTGTACGATATGCCGATGAATTCAGATGGCTTGATCTTCCTTCTTCCGGGAGCTTATGAACTTGAAGCAAGAAGCTATTGTCTTCATGCCGGTACTTACGTTTCCGATACCGGAGGCAACGGATACATTTACGCGCCTCTGGAAGGGAGCAGAAGTGATATTATTCAGGCGATCCTGGATCGTTCATCCGATCATGGTGAAATTTCTCAACGTGATGTTCAATCACTTATCTGGGCAATCCTCGCAAGATGCAAGCTCTCTGATATGAATGATAATATGCAGAGTAATGCATTTATTCTGCTTACTCCAGAGGAAATCTTCGAAATCAACGGCGGGGCGCTGGAACTTATTCCAGACGGTATGATGGATGATCTGTTCGGAGACATTACCGGACCGGTCAGGTCAGTGCTGGAAGCTGAAGCCGGAATAAGAAACACTCTTTCCAGAGCTGAATCCTCATACGAGGAACTGGAAGAAATCGCGATCATCCATGGTGATCCTCCCGAAGAGTACAATGAGAGAGATATTCCTGAAGGCAGATGGTCCTGGCATCCAAATGGTTACTACATCCGATACTTCCCGAGCGGATACAGTCATACCCGGATAGAACTATGGGTTCCAGAGGATGAGAACACTGAACTCTCATACGGAAATACTCTCACTAAGGCCGGCGGTGCTGGACTGCGAAAGGATCTGCCCTGGCTCAAGGACTGCCCTGTTCCGCCACCACCACCGTCACCGTACAGATCGCGTACTCTGCCCTGGTTCAAGCCACCGATAGGTGTAGCACAGCCCGGAAACTCAGCAAGGCAGAGGCTGGGTATAGCAACCGGTAAATCTCCTCAACAGGTCGATGAAGCGATTAAGAAGATCAGGGATTCAATGGATATGTTTTCATCAGCAGCCGGTATTATTTCGATAGATATTACCAGTATATTTGATGTTGGGTCCGAGATACTAGGCTGGATCTCCGGCAATATGCTTGACATGCTGATTGACAAGTGGAGTGATGCCATAAAGGCTCTCGGCATGGACCCTCCAAGATCGGATTATACTGAGTATGCAATTCCTATAGTCGTTCATGTTGATTCCCTCATACCGGGGGACGGGCTTTCACCTCGGAAAGCTGCCGCGCTTAACTCCTTCGCTGAAGCCGCCATGGGACTCATTGCGGTTATGGATGCTGCGCAGATATCCCTGGACAGGATGGGCGGCGCGCTTAATGACAATGATGAATTCTGGGCTGTTGAACAGGCGTTATGCTACGTGTTCTACAAGGATCTTTCCGGTTTATTCATGGATATAGCAGCTGACAGGTTCGACTGTCTTCTCGATGTCTGCCGTTCGGAAGGATTGCAGGACACATACATAACCGTTGCCATGGCTTCGGCATATCTGAATAATCTCGAGGAAAACGGATTTTCCGCTGAAGCAATTGAAGCAGCGCACTTCCTGGGGATGACAGATGAACAGATTCAGAACGCCCTCGAGATAAGGCTTTCTTTCACTCCGGAGGAACTGGAGGGCAGCTTGTTCGAAGCCGCTGATGACTGCATTGCATTCATGCATGAATGCGGATCACAGTGGCAGCGAATGCCGGATGTCTACCCCTACTGGACGGAGGGTGTAGAATATCCGCAATACGCTGATTAACCAGTTTAAAGAGGGGCTGATTATGAAAATGCTGAACCCGGTTCTGATCCTGATACTGTTATTCATCATCGGTTGCACCGGTGGAGATGCAGACCCCGAATCAGTATCATCAGTAGAAAACACACTACGGACCATTCTCGTACCTGTTGATTCAATCGGGATAGAGATGGGTGATTCCAATTATGTGTTCGGTGTTATCAGAGCAGCTGATTTCACCACAGCCGGAAACGTCGTTATAGGGGATATAGCTTCTATGAGGATGAGCATGTTCTCTTCCGGGGGAGAGTACATCTGCTCCGGTGGAAGGCAGGGGGAAGGACCAGGTGAGTATGCCGCTCCCTCCGGAATAACACCTTCACCAGGTGGCGGCTTCATGGTTACCGATATGATGAGTGGCAAATTCATTTTCTACGATTCCCTTCTTGAATTCAGTCATGAACTGTCGGGTTTCATTCCGAATCCCCCAAATAACCCGGTGATCCTTGATGACGGTCATATCGTGGGAACAAGATTCATCTTCAATAATGAAGAGGGGAACCTCAGCAACTCCCTTCACAGGTGGGAACCAGGTGAAACCGAGCCGGAACTCACCTATTTCTCAAGAAGGGGTGAATTCAACCAGCAAAACCCTCAGGAAGTATTCCGCAGCACGGCAATCAACTGCTGTGCACTTCCGGATGGAAGAGTTATCTCTTCGCCTCTGAGTGCTGAGGAATACATTATTACCTGTTACACTCCAGAAGGTGAGATCGACTGGGAAATCCATCGACCATTCGAAAGAACAAGGCGATCTGAAGAAGAAATCGAGATAGAACGGGAAATGATGCGGGCTGCGATGCGAAGAAACGGTCGCGATCCTTCTTATGCTGATCAGTTTGAATTCCATGCCTGGGCAGACGCGGTTACAGATATCAAAACGGATGGCGAACGGATCTGGGCACGCAGAGGTGGAATCCTTGTACCACTCTTCGACATTTACAGCATAGAGGGAGAGTATCTTTATTCCTGTAATGCGCCAGACCTTCCATACGGCAGCAGTGTCGCTTTCAGAATATCCCCGCACGGAATTCTGGCTTACCTTGCCAATCCTGTGGATTATTCGAAGGTTTACATTCTTATAGAAACAGAAGTTGAAACAGAGGAATCTTACTGAAAGAGAACATGCAACAGAACCGGAGTCTATTACTTCCAATGAGACTCATCCGTTCAGTCCGCATATTTCACCAGGTTGCGTAACGAAACGGTGTAGAAGCGCTCGCAGACAAGGCATGC
>JAIOQY010000031.1 GCA_021108435.1 Candidatus Aegiribacteria sp. | reverse complement strand
GGCAGATTTTTGAAAACAATAATTCCAAGCCGTAAGGCTACGAAGCGCTATTTAGGAGGCCAAAATGAAAAAGCTTAAGCTCGAAGAGGAAGAAAAGGAAATACTGGAATCTTTCGAGCGTGATGAATGGGAACCCGTCGCAGATTTGGAAAAGGAAGTTAAGAAGCACCAGGTATACGCTCGCAATACTCTAAAGAAAGATAAGCGAATTAATATTCGAATATCCTCCAAGGATTTAGAGGAACTCCAACTTGTTGCTGTTGAAGATGGAATCCCATATCAAACCCTCATCTCCAGCATTCTTCATCGTTTCCTTTCTGGCCGACTTATAGAAAAACCGCGACAGATCAACAGAATTAACCAGACACAGCGAACCTGATTCATAGCAGGTTTTACCTGTGCTGGTTATTCTGAGCTTTCTGTGGGTATAATCTAAGGAGAAAACCGAATGGCATCAGATGTGGGCTTTGTTGAATTCATCGTTGAGCAGATAGATAATGCAGGTGAAATCACATACAAGAAGATGTTTGGAGAATATGGAATCTATAGTGATGGCACAATAATGGCTCTCGTATGTGATGATCAGTTATTCGTAAAACCAACCAAAGCTGGCAGGTCATTCATCAAGAATGTGATCGAAACTCCTCCCTATCCAGGAGCAAAACCATACTTCCTTATTGAAGATCAATTTGATGATAGAGAGTGGATTAGTAGCTTGGTGAGAGTAACGGTCAAAGAACTAACAGAAGTGAAGCCGAAGGCAAAACGAAATAAGAAATAATGCACAGAACCAAGCCTTGCACTTTATCGCATACAAGGAATGAATTAAAGATAACGACAAAATGCAGCAGTACTGCAGCTTTACGATTGAGACATGCCTTTGCACCATGTTGGCGTTTTAATCGGATCAGCAATCATATTCGCAATTGTGTGGGCGTGTATTTGCTGGATCGGTGCCCGATCGTTTGTGGAGCAGTTCCGGATTGGGTTGCTCTGGGTGGTGATGATGGCCATCTTTGAGTTCAGCCTGGGAGCAGTGCTTGATTATTCGCAGGAGCGCATACTTTCTGACTACAACATGGCGGAGGGCGGATTCATGGGACTAAGACTGCTTTCATGCTGTTTGCTCCAGCGTTGGCAGCCAGGGCACGTGGCTTCGGCCAACATTCCGCTAACTCAAACATTGTGGAGAACCTATTATGATTACATGCTCATCAGGCGCTGACAAACGTCAGGTTCCCTTCATCTCCCTCGTGCCATTTCTGCTTATTGCTTTCGGATTGGCGTGGGGAATCTTGGCTCTGTTCA
>JAIOQY010000030.1 GCA_021108435.1 Candidatus Aegiribacteria sp. | reverse complement strand
GACAGCACAGCCTTGTCTGGAACCTCAGAGACACGAACGGCAGCGTCATTCCTTCCGGTGTATACCATGTAAGGATTTCAACAGCTGACTGGACAGGTGTGACCAGCCTGGTTGTCACCAGATAGATTCTGCGGAAAGCAGAGAGAAAAGGGCGGGTTTTTCCCGCCCTTTTTCTTTTGCATGGATCGGAATGGAATCAGACATATCAATCTGCAGGAATTTCTCTCAAGCCCGGGATAACTTCTTACTGATCCAGCTGAATATCATCTGACCATCACATTGATCGGGAATGGTTTTCCGTGGGCAGGATATATTGTTTTCGCTCCCCTTTTAAGAAGCATCTTCCAGCTCTCCTTCACTTTCTGGATATCCTCCGCGAATATGGGTAGACCAGGTCTGACGGTCAGAGGGAACATATTCATAGCAAGGTCTCCGACGAACGCTTCCCCTGTCTCAAGCAGAACACTGACAGAACCCAGTGTATGACCCGGAGTATGGATAATGCTTCCGTTAATGCCGAACTGAGCAAGCGGAAATTCACTGCCAAGTGTTATATCCACATCGGTCAGAGGAATTTTTATACTGCCGCTGAATGATCCAATCATTTTCGTCATGAATCTGCCCCATCGGGTTACACCCGGAGCCCTTCTTTCCTTACCCTTTTCAAGGCATTCTCTGTCCAGTTCATGTATCGCTGTCCGGGCACCGGTCAAATCTTTAATGTCCCTGACAGATCCAATATGATCCCAATGTCCGTGAGTGATCACTATCAATTTTATCTCCCGGGGATCAATGGAGAGCTTACTGAGCGTTTTTCTGAAAGCTCCGGCTTTGTTCGGCATTCCACCGTCAATCAATATCAGGTTATCACCACGGATCAGATAACACCGTGTTATCCCCAGAACAATCGGTATTATGCGATTATTCATCTTCGTCAGCGCCTTTTTTTGTAATCATGAATTCACCGTACAATGCGACTTCACGGAATCCGAGTTTCTCGTAGCAGGAAACAGCAGCGATGTTATCCGATCTAACGTTCAGACCGATATGTTCAACATCCTTCAGAAGGGACTGGCAAACTCTGGCGGTGACGGTTTTACCAAAACCTCTTCCCCTGAAATCTGGAAGGGTCGCTATGTTGCCAAGGGTACCCACTCCATACTCAGGAGAAAAAACATGTATACCACCGGCACTGACAAGTATCTTATCTCTTCTTATACCGAAGTACTGTCCCGTTTTTAGCATTCTGGGGTCAAACCAGTGACCGGGGTAGCTCATTCTGTAGAATTCAAGAATTTCATCAAGATCACCGCTGTCCAGGCGGGTTGTTTCCCCGCAATCTGTACCTGATACAATTTCGTCATCAAGGAGCGCCATTCTGATATATTTTCCATGCGATGTAGTTGAATGAGTTAATTCGAATACGGATTCAAGACCGGGGCTGAAATGACCATAGAATGTTTCCGGAAGAACGTGAGCAACCGACTCCAGCAATTTTCTCATTGTATCGGTATCTTCAGAAAGAGCGATCAGTGTCGGGAGCTCCATCCCTGTATAAAGCAGGACAACCGCATCGATCTCGCCGCCGGATATATGCCCGAACCAGCAGGTGTAAGGCCAGAAGAAATCATCGAGATCCCCGATCCCGTAGATATTAAGGAAAATATCCTTTCTGAGAAATTTTTCTATTTCCTCTCTGTCGTGCAGATATACGAAGTTATCCTGCATATTGATTAATCCGGGTTGAAGTCACGGTAAATTCAGGGAGCCCTGCTGAAATGTGTTTCTTCACTGAACACTGCTCAGCTGAGCGAATCAGAGCTTTCTTATACTTTTGAGGAAAATCAGCAGGAAGCCTGATATCAATATTTACTCTGTCAATCTTACCGGTTTCAGGGTTGCGATCTGAAATCTGAATCAGCTTAATTCCCTCAGCTGGAAGATCGTGATGCTGACAGAATGACAGTACGTAGATTCCGGCGCATGTTCCCATGGATGCAAGAAAGAGATCAAACGGCTCAGGTGCTGAACCATCTCCTCCTCCGCGAACGGATTGATCAGTCATGATCGTAAATCCTTCGTATATGGCGTTTACCCTCTTGCCGCCTGAAAATACGATTTCCATTTCCATCCAAATATCCTCCATCTGACGATGACCAGATGCTGAACAGATTTCAACTGTTCGCTGTGTTGGATTCTACTCAATTATCTCTTTAACTCTTCCGATCCTGCCGTCTTCAAGACGAACTTTGATCCCGTGGGGATGTTTGGGAGACTTCGTTAGGATTTCCTTTACAATACCTTCTGTCAGTTTTCCTGATCTCTGGTCCTTCTTCAGAACGACCAGAACCTTCCTACCACATGAGATCATCATAATTAACAGGCCAGCTCGCTCCGGGAGATTCACTCCAGGGCATGCGGTCAACAATCTCTCTTGCCGTTTCAAGCTGTGAATCAGTGAGCATGTCATGGATTTCACCAACAGCATACGCGATGAGATCATGTATGTCGCTTTCGTACCAGCCTCTGTCCTCCCAGATGAAGTAGATGGAGACAGGCATATAAAAATCATCCACGAATTCCTCGAAGAACTCACGTCTGATTCCACCAATATCGTGATAATCTCTCAGATCCTCAATTTCATATTCAATATATGAGGTAAGCTCATTCAGATACATTATCTGTATTCTTGAGAGCTCCAGCCTGGTGAGCATATATGTGAAGCCCCTGATATCCTGGATTTCATCCTCCCATGCGAAGATCCTTCGCACCCAGCTGTATTGGTGACGATAACGTCTTGATACATACTCCTGATAATTACTCATCGCATCGTCAAACTCATCAGGCTCAAGAAGTGATGTCTCCTCCGCAAGTACTCTGAACTCCGAGAAGGACATACCCTCAGAATCGATGAAAGGTTCAAGCTGATCGGAAGAATCGAAACCCCTGTTTCCTCCGTGGGAGGAAAACATAATTAATGTGATAAGCGAAAACATGAAATACTGCATGAACAATGCTCCTTCCGGTTTGATAACCATTTAACATCTTCATATACCCGCGGAGAAATGCAGCGTTCCACGTATTCTCTTTCCGGGAGAAAGGAAAGCAAACCAGGGGTGAAATAGGTGCACTGTCCCCGGAATACACCGGAATATGATTTATGCAAGTGCCGCAAGTGAAGTACGACCCCAAATTATGGGATGATGTTTATGAGCTTGCCGGGAACGACTATTACCCTTCTTGGTTCGGAGCCGCCCAGAATCGCCATGATCTTCTCTTCGGAAAGCGCTTTATTTTCTATCTCTTCCTTTGAGGCATCGGCGGGGAGAATGATCCTGGCACGTATCCTTCCCTTCACCTGAACGACCATCTCGACGGTGTCGAGTATCAGATCATCTTCGTTCCATGCGGGCCATTTCTGAGTAATAACAGTCTCTCCCTTAAACTCCATTCTATGCCAGAGTTCTTCGCATATGAACGGTGTCATCGGAGACATGACTACAATGAGTTCACGGATGGCTTTCCGCCAGAGATCTGCTGCTGCTCCAGCCTTTTCTCTGTTGGCGGATAAGAAGTTCACGAATTCCATCAGGGCTGCGACACCTGTATTGAAATTGAAACTGTCAATATCCTCTGAAACCTTCCTCAGCGCTTTAGCAAGCTGGTAACGGAGTTCAGCGGCAAAATCATCATCAGCTGGCATTTCCTCCGGATGTACCGTTTCATGGACTACAGACCAGACCCGCTTCAGGAATCTGTAAGTACCCGCGATGCCGTCTTCGCTCCAATCGAGTTCTGCTTCGAAAGGTCCCATGAAAAGGATATAGAGTCTCAAAGCGTCAGCCCCGAATTTTTCAACCATTTCATCAGGTGTAATGATATTGCCCTTGGATTTGGACATCTTCTGTCCATCCGCTCCCAGTATCATTCCCTGATTCTTAAGGATCGAGAAAGGTTCTGTGAAATCAAGCATGCCTTCGTCATACATAACCTTGGTCCAGAATCTGGCGTAGATCAGGTGCATGACAGCGTGTTCCGCTCCACCTACATAAAGATCTACAGGCAGCCAGTACTTCACGGCTTCAGGATCAAAAGGTCTTTCTGTTTCAAAAGGAGAGGCAAACCTGAGGAAGTACCATGAGGAGCAGACGAATCCGGCCATTGTATCCGTGTCTCTTTTGGCAGGGCTTCCGCAAATGGGACAGATAGTGTTCAACCAATCCTCAATCCGGGCAAGAGGTGATCTGCCGGTGTCATCCGGTTCGAAGTTTTCCATTTCCGGAAGTTCTACAGGGAGATCCCTGTCCGGCACAGATCCGCAATTATCACAGTGGATAATCGGAATGGGGGCTCCCCAGTATCGCTGTCTCGATACAAGCCAGTCTCTTATCCTGTAGCGAACCTCAGTTTTCCCGAAACCTTTGGAGACCGCGTGTGCCGCCATGCTGATTCTTGCTTCGTCGGAATCAATTCCTGAAAACTCTCCGCTGTTAAGAAGCTGACCGTCAGCAACTGTAGCCTCATCCTCAACCCCCTGAGGTATGCCATCAGGTGCTATAACTTCAATTATCGGTATACCGAATTTTGTGGCAAACGCGTGATCCCTTTCATCGTGCGCGGGTACGGCCATGATTGCCGCGGTTCCGTATCCGGCAAGCACATAGTCTGAAACATAGAGCGGTATTTCCATTCCGTTGTACGGATTTATCGCGAAGCAGCCTGTAAAGACTCCGGTTTTCTCCTTTTCCGCGTCCGCTTTTCTCTCGACATCGTTTCTTGACAAACCTTTACTGACATAAGCCATAACCTCATCATGTTTTTCAGGAGTTGTCATCTTTTCCACATCAGGATGCTCAGGCGCAAGAACGCAGAAAGTAGCACCGAAAATGGTGTCCAGCCTGGTTGTGTATACCGGAAGTTCCGTGATTTCTTCCGATACCGGATTACGAACCGAAAAGATGACTGAAGCACCTTCTGATCTGCCGATCCAGTTTCTCTGCATGGCCTTGATGCCCTCAGGCCAGTCGAGATCATCAAGGTCTTCCAGAAGTCTGTCAGCGTACTCTGTGATCCTGAAGAACCATTGCTTCAGCTTCTTCCTGGTAACTTCTCCATCACAGCGCCAGCAGATACCACCGGCAGCTTCTTCGTTTGAGAGGACTATCCTGCAGTTCGGACACCACATCTGGTCGCTTTCCGCCTCATACGCGAGCCCCCTGTCGAAGAGCAAGTTGAAAAAGTACTGGGTCCACCTGTAGTAACCAGGATCACTGGAGTTGATCTCGCGATCCCAGTCGTAACTCGCTTCAATCAGGTCAAACTGCCTTCTGTAAGTGCCGGAGTTTATCCTGGTCACTTCAGCGGGATGAGTACCGGTTTTTATAGCGTACTCCTCAGCAGGTTGTCCGAAAGCGTCCCATCCCATCGGATGGAGGACATTGAATCCGTCCATGCGTTTCTTGCGGCAGATAACGTCTGTAGGAATGTAGTTTTTGCAGTGGCCTACAGACAGCCCCGCACCGGACGGATACGGGAAGTAGTCGAGGCAGTAAAATGGCTTTTTATCGGGATCAGTTCCGGTTCTGTAGAGATTCTTCTTCTCCCAGAAAGGTTTCCACTTCTCCTCAAGTTCTCTGAAATCGTAGGGATCCAAGGTCAGTCCTCCATTAATCTAGTACGTATGTCTTATACCAGGTTGCTTTTTTCGAAAGGCTAGTATGAAGATAAACACTTCTACAGTAAAGTATACCTTAGTTGAATATTATTTCCAGCAGGGCAGCAGAATCGTAAGTGATGAAAAACCATCATCAGGCTTGAGAGCTCCTCCTGAGAGTCTGAGTATCAGAGAAAGAAGAGATACCTCAGAAGCCGGATTCAATCCGCTGCTGAAATCAAATGGTGTGCTGATGTCAGAGAAATCATCCGATATTCCTGAAAGCACTCTTCCATCCGAACATCGCATGTTTATCCTTACAAATTGTTCCGTTCCTTTATTGAGATCAACCGGTTCCCTGATTTCTTTCCTGTTGACAAGTGATACATTGAAAACCGGATTACTGCTCGGGCAGACAACATAGCACAGCTGTGTTGTCACTTTCTTAAGGATATCAATATTACCGCAGATGTCATACAGTTCACCCGATATGGAAATGTTCGGAGGCAGCAGTCCGTTCTCCAGAAAGGCTGATTTGATTTTATCCAGGAACAATTCAGGATCTATCTGTTCAGGTACGTAATTCCAGACGGTCTGGAGCAGCCGAAGGTACACGTAATCCTTGGTCAACCCCTCAAAAGCATATTTGGCGGTATTTAGAACAGCGGCAACAGGATGGTCGGGATTCATAACTTCCTTTATCCGGATGAAACCCCTGCCAATGGATGTAGAAAGATCATCAAGCACATCAAGAAGCGCGCAAGCAGCATTTTCACTTTTGTCAAGATATTCGAGCTGAGAAATATATGATGGCTCATATACAGGCCACCAGATAATAATCGGTTCTGCATCAAGTCCATTAAGAGCTACAGCAGCAACCTGCAGCTCTTCTCCCCTCTCAGTTTTCAGAAGCATATTCAATCTGCCAATCCTGAGTATACCCAGCATCATTGAATCAAGATATACCCAGTCTGAGCCTGAGAATACATCATATATTGATCTGTTTGAGATAATACCATCTGTAACCTGAATCCAGGTCGAGAGCAGAATTCTACCACTGCTGTTCGTAATAAGGAATTTTCCAGCTGCCTTTTCCGCAAGGAAAGCAAAACGCCGTCCGACAGCTGTTTTTTCAAGTTCACCGCATGTCCTGGCAACATTCCTGGCAAAATCATTCAGAGCGGAGTACTCTTTGCCTCCATGAAACACACACTCTCCTATTGAGTCTGTATCGGTTTCAATTGCCAGTTTCCATTGACGAGGTGCTATTTCATCAGATTTGGGATCGTATGAAGTTCTTGTGATGGGATTAATTCCTCGAATGCTCAGAGTAATTCTGGATGCACCGGATATCTCAAGAAAAGCAGTTGCCGCAGCTTCAACAACCTTCGTTCTGTCTGAGGCGGAAAGCAGTGCAGATGTTCCTCTGCTAAGGGCCGTATACATGTCAGCGGCATTCTTTGCTGCCTGTATACTGTAGATTTCATCAGATTTGATTCCGGAGACAATCACAATAGGTTCAAGCTTTCCGCCTTCCACTGATTCAGCCCTTGAAAGGCGCCATGCACACCTCGTTTTGATTCCATTCTGATTTGCAACTTCCCACGATTCAGGATACTCGGACGATCCATTTCTGGTAATCCTTTGTATCGCGGTTATTCCTCCTATATCATCAAACAGAACACTCGCAGCTAATTCAGTTCGACTTGTAGCAAGATCAAAAGACACTCCAGTAAGTGCTTCCATCGAATCATTCCAGAGAATGACAGACCAGTCGACTCTAAAAACGGCAACCGGGATATCAAGGGCGGTGATAATGCTGCCGGCAAGTTTACTCTGTCTGATCAGCAGAAGATCCAGATGTTCAATTTCCGCTGTTTTATCAACAGAACTCAATAGAAGTGCAAGCATATGTGTGGATGTTTCCGCAAGTGAGAAAACCTCTGATCCAGCTGTATTATCAACATCAGCTGCAATAACGTAGCCGTAGTTCTTCTCATCCGATTCTATTGGGAATATGAGACAATTTCCAAACCAGGAATTAAGGACTCCGATCTCGTCTCCGTTGAGCTGATACTTGGAATGCGATTCAATCATAAATGAGGCAAGACGAAGGTCGGAAAAAGACTCAGGAGCATTCTCAGGCCATTTTGCGGTTTTTCCCGCAAGCTCAATATCACCCAGTGGATCTGAAATATAGACTGCAACAGCTTTTGCGGAAAAACAATCACGCAGTACTTCAGTTATCCTGTCCAGATTGTCAGATTGATCGGAGAAAAATATCGATGCAAGCGTGTTTATCTCCTTGATCTTGTTCTGGTAAGCATTGTACTTATTAAAAAGAATTGATTTCTCGGATACATCCTCAAAAATCCCGACAGCATAGAATACAGCTCCGGATTCCTCCACAATAGGTTTGATATTCTGTGAAATGACCCGTCTGGTTTCATCTGGAAGAACGAATCTGACTATCCTGGCCATTTCGTTCTCTTTATTACCAGAACCACTGAAGAGAGTTCTGGTCTGATCCTCGACAATGGCAAAACTCTCCCTCGGAAGGATTTCATTCAAATGAATACCCAGAAGATTTTCAACAAGACCGAACATCCGGCCAAATGCACGGTTAGCTACAAGTATCCGATAATCCTTGTCAAACAGAACCAATCCAGTACTCACTGAATGAAAGTAAGCCTGATTCATCTTTCTGCTTGTTCTCAAACGGTTTTCTGCCTGAAAACTCTCGGTTGTCTCAAAACAGGTTCCTATAACCCCTGGTCCTCCAGGGGAGAAAGTGCAGTCAACTCTCCTCTGACCGTCAAGATGACATTCAACTCTGATCTGCTTTCCATCAAGAACCATCTTAATAACGTTATCCCATGAGTAGAGAATCGGAGAGGTCAGCACATCCTGAAGCTGCTTTCCCATAACATGCTGTTTTGGAATTCTGAAAATGCTTGTCATAGCTTTGTTCCAGAGAACAACAATCCCGGTTCTGTCAGTAACTACAACGCCGGCTCCAAGTTCATCAAGCATGATATTGCCGCCATCCTGAAGATCCGGTGTATCGAACAGAAGTATTTCAGCATGGTCATTTTCAGTACATACAGTTCCCGTGAATGATGAAGTTGATATCTGAACAGGCACTTCAGGTAACCCGCTGGAAAGAATACCTGATAATTCCGCAGGTAACAGATTTAGAGGATCCGGGGCATTTATCAGTCTCCTTGCAGAAACTCCCAGTATTCCGGCACTATCTCCGGACACAAGTACAATTCCTGAATCCGGTATCCAGGCAATTCTTACCCACCCGCCGGAAGGCAGGGAGGATTTGGATACTTTATTCATTCTTCCTGCAACCACGCTTTAAAGTATATAAGTCATGCCGAAACAGAATTGTGTCCAGGAATCATCAACGTAATCAGAATACTCATTCGGGAAGGATGTACTTTTTCGGGATCTTCCACTGTGAAACAGAGCGCATTCAAAAATAATCTTGTTATAAGTATAATTCCCGCCAATAGAAAATGCGGTTCCCACGCGGTTCATATTCTCGCCCTCGTAGAAACCAACTCCGGCTAACAGGTTAACGTCGTTCCGGACAGGAGTTTCCAGAGACAGCTTGCCATTGAAATAATTATCTTCAAAAATACTGATTACTTCGCCCTCAAAACCCATTCTGATGTTGTTTATATGTTCAGCTCTCGCTCTTCCCGCGATGGAAATGCGAGACAGGTAATGATCCGAACCGGATGTGAAAGATGCACCAATTCCAAATTCATCATCACCAAGAAGAATCCCGGCATGGCAACAGAGATCACTGGTTTCCCAGCTCCAATTGGAAACTGAGTCTATTCCGGGGATATACTGTCGATCATATGTGTAACAGTATTCGACTTCACCGAATCTCATTCCGGTTGACAGGCCTACGGTAAAGTTGTCTTTCAGACTCCATGACAAACCACCAAGAGCTTCCCAGAGACCACCTGAAGAGTTAAGAATTTCAATTATGTCAATACCAGGATGAGAAGGATCATCGGGCAAATAGTGTGTGCCTGTATACTGATGATCAGATACTTTTGCAAGACCACCTGAAAGGACAATATCCGATCCTGCACGAAACGCGATTGCTCCGGATAGCGAACCAAGACCCTTATCAGACCGCTGTATTACACTGGTACTGTCAATAATTTCCTCTGTCCAGGCAACTGAAGATATCGAAACCGATCCTTCTAATCGGTTGATATTATGAAGAGACGCCGGATTTATGAACAGAGCTGCTGGTCCTTCTGAACCAAAGACCCTGATGCCAACCAGGGCTGCTGATTTAATGCTGATAACATCTATGCTGTTGCCCGTATTCAGAGCATCATGATATCCATACCCCGCACTGCTCCCTGTGAGGCAAAGTACTATGAACAGCTGCAACAGAATCAAGCTGATTATCGAACTGGCACCTGTACAAACAGATAAAGGGGATAAATTCAGTTTCATTGAACCATCCTTTCACGTATAAGGGATATTTATTGAATTGAAATCAAATGGAAGATACTACCGCATAGACAGAGAATCAATGTTGCACCGGGCGCGGGTATATATATATTTTCCAGATTAACTGAAAGGATTTATATGGAACAGACCCTTGTTATTCTGAAACCGAACGCCGTGCAGAGAGAACTCGTTGGCGATCTGATCTCGCGATTTGAACGAAGAGGCTTGAAGATCACTGCGATGAAACTCTGCAGGATCTCACCGGAAACTGCTGCTTACCATTACAGGGAACACCTGGAAGAACCGTTCTATGAAGGTCTGATTTCATTTATTACAAGTGGTCCCTCGGTGATAATCGCACTTGAATCTCTTGCTGCTGTAACCATTGTCAGATCAATGGTTGGAGCAACAAATCCCGCTGATGCAGCTCCTGGAACAATAAGAGGAGATTATGCAACCTCACCTGGTCATAACATGATCCACGCATCCGATTCAATAGAATCTGCCCGTAGAGAAATAGAGCTGTTTTTCTCTCCTGATGAGATATTGGATTACAGACTGTCTGTCAGACCCTGGTTGTAAATTTAAAGATTCCAGTTCAGTCCCGCAGACAGTATTGACGAGGAGAGCTTGATAACTTCGGGTTCAGCATAGCCGAATGCGATTGCATCTATGTTATCAGATGACCAGGAGAAAGCTGCGTTCAGAGTAAGCTTGCCAAATGCTATTCCAGCTCCCAGAGCAATACCAATCCCCTGCCGTTCAATTTCATCTCCTCTGTTACTGAATGTGAACGCTCCCCTGAACGTGAGAGAACCTTCTGGATGAAACTGACCAAGAATTCTAGTTTTCAGTTCATTTATATCACCAGGATCAATAATCTCAATCTCCGCGCCAAAAGCTCCCTGCTTCATCTCACCCGTATACATGATTGCCCCTGCAGCTATTCTTCCATAGTAATGCTCACTCGGAGAAGCCCAGGAAACACCCAGTCTGGTTAAACCGAGCGGAAATATTAGTCCTGCATGCCAGCAAAAGGAGCTTTCATCCCAGTCCCAGCATATGAGAGTATCGTTTTCCGGATGTTTTCTGTCCATATATGTAGAGTCATAACTAACCTGACCAAAACGAAACCCGCCGGAAATTCCTATGTTCATCCAGGTTACAGGTCTCCACGAGAATCCGGCGGCTGATTCATACAGACCACCTTTAACTGTGAGTTCCATGGTCTTCAGGATGTCACCGTAATACGGGCCGGGAAAGTCTTCACGTACATGGTACATACCATCAAAGGAAGAATCGGTTATTCTGGCAATTCCCGCGCCAAATGCAAGTCTGGAATATGGTTGGAACTTCATCGCAGCGCTGAGATTTCCAAGAGTAATCCAGTTATTCCTGCTTATTCCGGCACTGTTTTCAACTGTTTCCATCTGTACAGCAGGACCAATAGACATCGTGAACGAAGTTCCGGGAATCCTGTAGATTTCAGCCGGATTTGTCAGAACCGAAAGAGCGTCACCAAAACCAATTGCTCTTGCTCCCCCAAGACCAAGAGATACAGCGTTAAATCCGGAAACCGGACTGCCATTCCCATGAGCATCGACATATCCGAATGCGAAAACCATTCCGGGGAACAGCAACAGGAATACCAGCGGCAAATTGAAAATTCTTTTTATTGCAATCCCCTGATTTCCGCAAGAGAGGCTGAATGGAGATGAGCTGCCGGCAGTAAAAAACCGCCGGCAGCATATTTAATCATACGGAGAAGTTCTCAGTAACGTAGTTGTACCCTCGCAGAACAGCTTCCTTATTCATCTTCAAAACTTCGTCGGGCTTTCCAGCGAACAGCGAGGGTATAAGTGAAATGATCTCCTCAGGATCAAATAACCCCGTAATCGCTGCAAATGCTCCGACACTGACCATGCTCTGCACCCTTGTATCTCCCAGTTCATCAGCCATTCCGGTAATGGGTACCTTATAGATATCAACATCATTGCGGGCAGGTTCGATATCAATAAGTGTGCTGTTGTACATGAGTGCTCCACCAGGAACCATGATCTTCTCGAATTTCTCCAGGCTTGGCTGATTCATGGCGATAATCATATTGGGTTCCGTGACCTCGGATGCACCAATGGTGTCTTCCTGTATCTTTACAGAACAGTTCGCGGTTCCGCCACGCATTTCCGGACCGTAAGACGGAAGCCAGCTGACATTATAGCCATATTCCATCCCGACATTCGCAAGAACGATTCCTGTGGACATAATTCCCTGTCCACCAAAACCGCTTACGCGAAGGGATATCTTCTCAAGATTCGCTTCAGTGTTCTTCTTAATAGTGCTGGCTTTGAAGTCGCCGTAGCCGAATATCTTCTTCACTTCCTCGGGATCCATTACCGGCACCGGACGTTCGATTGTTTCCGCTTCCTCGGATATATCTCTTAAAACTCCGAGTGGAAATCTGGGGACCATACGCTCCTTGATCCACTGCTGACTCTGCAATGAGTCCTTCTTCCAGCCGCTCGGACACATACTGAGAACTTCAACAAGGGAGAATCCCTTCTTGTCCTTCGCGTTCATTATCGCCTTGCGAACAGCAGTTCTGGTTTTTCTGATATTCACCATATCCTGAAGAGATGTTCGTGCAATATAAACAGGAGCGGTAAATGTGTTTATCAACTCACATACCTGAATGGGATACCCGTCGGTCTTTACATTGCGACCGTATGGGGTTGTGGTTGTTTTCTGTCCTTCCAGAGTTGTAGGAGCCATCTGTCCGCCTGTCATACCGTAGATGGCATTGTTGACAAAGAAGACAGCCATGTTCTCACCTCTGTTAGCAGCCTGATTGATATTATTGCCTCCGATGGCCGCAAGATCACCATCACCCTGGTAACTGATAACTACTGAATCGGGATTGGCTCGTGAAACCGCTGAAGCAACTGCGGGAGCTCTTCCGTGAGCAACCTGCAGGTTGCCTGTGTGAAAGTAGTAATAGGCGAATACACTACAGCCGACCGGACTGATGACTATTGTTTTTTCGACCAGATCAAAATCCTCAAGAGCTTCTGCTATAAGCTTGTGCAGTATACCGTGACCGCATCCGGGGCAATAATGCGTTCTGTCCTTTTCCGCTCCGGGTTTGTGCTTGTATACATCAATGAATCCCTTTGGTTTTCTGTGTACTGTCTTTTTTTCCATTGTCACACCCCGTAAAGCTCGGAGATCTTCGCGAGGATCTCCATTGCAGAAGGAACATTTCCACCGAGCCTGCTGTACAGGTCGGAAATCATCTTTCCTTTCAGTGCCAGATTCACGTCATCAACAAGCTGGCCAGTTGACATCTCGACTGTAAGAATGCCCTTGATTCCCTTGTCCGGAAGCTGAGCGATCTCATCTACCGGGAATGGGAAAAGTGTTATGGGTCTGAAAAGTCCGAGCTTGATGCCATTCTCTCTTGCTGTGTCAACAGCTGATCGAAGTACACGGCTTGAGCTGCCGTAACCGATTGTCACGATTTCGGCGTCATCCATCATATATTCCTCTACCAGAACTTCATTCTTCTGGACGGTTTCGTACTTCTTCTCGAGTTCTCTGTTCCATCTTTCAAGATCATCATGATCAAGATATATGGAATTAATCAGATGTCTGGATTCAGCAGTTCCTTTTACAGCCCAATCACTCTTATCGGGAAACTCGGAAACAGGCTCCGGAAGATCAACAGCTTCCATCATCTGACCGATAACTCCATCAGTAAGTACAAATACGGGATTTCTATATTTATCCGCAAGCTCAAAAGCCAGCATCGTCAGGTCACACATTTCCTGGGCGGAATTGGGAGCCAGAACGATATTACGGTAATTGCCGTGTCCACCGCCTTTTACAACCTGATTATAGTCACTTTGCTCCGGACCGATATTCCCAAGACCAGGTCCACCGCGCATTATATCAACGATTACGCATGGAAGCGCTGAACCGGCGCAGTAGGAAATCCCCTCCTGCTTCAGACTGATACCGGGACCGGAACTGCCGGTCATGACCCTTTGTCCGCAGCCTGAGGCTCCGTAAACCATATTTATTGCAGCTACTTCACTTTCAGCCTGGAGGAAAGTCCTGCCAAACTTCGGGAACAGAGCGGACGCAGACTCCGCGATCTCGCTGGCCGGTGTTATTGGATAACCGTAATAGGCTTCACACCCTGAAAGAATAGCACCATAAACCGCAGCGTAGTTTCCTTTCATCAACATGCGAGGCATTCAGATCACCTCCTCTGGTACATAATCCTTCAAGTAAACGGTAACCGCGCTTGGTTCAGGGCACGTATAGAAACAGTTGCCGCACCCTACGCAACCTTCACCGATATACTCCGAGAAATGAAAACCCTTGGAGTTCAATTTCTCCGAAATGACAAGTACATTTGTCGGGCAAGCTGCAATGCAGAGCTTACATCCCTTACATATGTCCGAGTCAATTAACGGGAATGGGTATTTCCTGCTTTCACTCAATTGTTAACCTCCTGGTCCTTGTTGAAATGCTATAGTGTCTGTTGGACATAGCGTGTAAAGATTGTTCAATAATAACTTCAAGTCAACATAAATTAAGGAAAGCTTTAGAATCTGTTTATGGATAGGTGAATATCTCCGATCCATCAGTCGAAATGATGAAATCCCCATGGATATCGGTTCTCAGAATTTCAGCACCGTAATTCTCAAGTCTGTTAATCACCTCGTCGGTAGGGTGTCCGTATGGATTACCGCTTCCAACTTCGATAGCTGCATGCACTGGATTAACTTCCGAAAGCCAGGTCCATGATGTTGAAGTACTCGAACCGTGATGCCCGACTTTCAGAATCTGTGCTGAAATATTATCTATTATTCCCTGATCAACAGCATCGAGAATAACATTCTCCCCTCCGGACGTTTCGAGATCTCCGGTGAAAAGAAAGGATACGCTGCCGTAAGTTACTCTGAGCGTGACAGAAGCATTGTTCATGTTCCCTGAGTTCAGCGGATCTACAGGATGAAGACATTCAACTGTTATTTCCTCTCCCCATTGAAGGATATCTCCCCTTCTGGGAATTACATAGTCAGCTCCATTATCGATAATGGCATCAAGGTAATCTTCATAAATCCATGAAGCGGAGTATGGCCAGCCTGAATCCCATACAGTTCCAACCGGTATTGCTTCGAGTACAGCGACAAGGCCACCGATATGATCGGAGTGCGGATGTGTTCCCACCATTCCGTCAAGGCTGTTAACACCGAGGCTGTCAAGCAGAGGAAGTACCTTCTGTTCTCCACAGCTCCAGGTTCCGGTCATACCCTGTCCACCGTCGATCAGATAGTTAAAATTGTCCGGAGTTCGAAGAAGAATAGCGTCGCCTGAATAGGAACCATGACTTGGATCAATGAAAAACACGGTCAGGAGAGGTGTGATATAGGGAGTTGTAATACTGAACTCGTTGCTCCAGGAACTCAGTTGACCTTCGTTCCATGTCTCCACCGCGTAATAGTAAGTTTCAGATCCGATGACATCGTTGTCCTCGAAAATCACATCTCCGATTTCCTCTATAACACCCACAACCTCAGCTGAAGATGGATCATTTTCAATTCCGGGGATGGATGATCTGTAAAGAACGTAGGAATAGAAGTCCGAATCGGGGCAGACTGTCCATTCAAGTGTTACCTGTGCCCATGACATATCACCGGTGTAGGTTGCGCTCAGGGTTGAGGGTGTAGGAGTATCGCTGGAGGGAATGCTCAACGATTCCTCGTTGCTCCAGGAGTCCAGATCATGGGTATTTACTGTTCGGAGAACGTAGTAAAGAGTTGAACCCTCCTGCACACTGTCATCGATCCAGGATGTTTCAGATACAGAAGTGAATACAACACTGGTATCGGCACTTCCGGGATCAGATGCTATTTCCGGAGAATCCGATCTATATATTTCGTACCATGCAAAATCATCATCAGGACACTGAGTCCAGACAGCGTGTGCCGAATATCCATTCTTGCCGGCACTGTAATCAATCGAAAAATGCCTATCCGGTTCACGCACTCTCTCAGTCGATTCCTGTACTGTCAGTAAATTACCTTCCTGTATTTCCACTATGAGTATTGATGGTGTCGGTTTGTTTATCTGAACGGGTCCGGCAGCGTCCCCGCATGAAATAAGAACGATGATTACTCCGACTGCAGAAATAAGAACAGAAAGAATTCGTTTCATAAAACACCTTTCAAATGCAGGTAAAATATATCGAAATGAAAGACAGATCGCTATGAAAGCAGAATACAGATTTGTTACAGGATCTTGTTCCAGCCGGCTGGAACTTCTCTGTAACCTGACAATTCAAGAGGAAGTGTATCAGCATCCCACATGGTAAACCGGACTGCTCTGCATCCACTCGCTTTCAAACATTCCTCAAGTGATTCCAGGAATTGATGTATCTGACAATCCTCTGTTATATCGACGGCGGAGATATCTGTTACAACCCCGATGTACATTGAAAGACCGGCAAGCCGATCCCCGGCAATTTCAAGGTAATACTCTCCTTCACCAACCTTTTGAAGCTGCGGTGATGTAAGAATTCGAAACCTTTTTTGTCTTTTTCTAAGTATATATACTGTAACAATATATAGCATAATGAAAGAAAGTGCAGCTGGAAATACATGTACACTGCCCTTCAGAAACATGATAATCGTCAATAGGATGCTGTGAGTCAGAAATAGAAAGCCCATCCCTACAGACATATCCCTTGAAAATTCTTTACCTGCTGAAAACCCGGCGAACCTTTTTATCTGAGATGCAAGCCATGGTTTACCTCTGGCGGTTGAAATAAGAAGTACACCTGCAAATATAATCTCCAGGAGAATATATCCCGATCCATTGTAACCTTTTGCAGCCAGCACCTCTCCGAACAGACCCGCGCCTGCAAGCACAGCTCCCTCCAGGATAAGGGAGGGGTGCTTTGTCCCGCGGAAAATCAGCAGAAAAAGGAATTCCCCCAGACCGAGAGATATAACGAGAATGGCAGCTGCGTATCCTGAAAGAAAAATATCCGCAGCCAGATATCCAACCAGTACAACAAGGGTCGGGATCACCTGTTACTCCGTTTCAGAACTATCCTCTTCTGATGAAACGGGTTCAAGTATAAAATCATTTTCATCCGTATCGAGAAGGACTTCCTGACCGGGGTGAATGCTTCCTTCGATAATGGCTGTTGCCAGCTCGTTCTGTACATGCTTCTGCAACAAGCGTTTAAGAGGTCTGGCCCCGAATGCCGGATCGTATCCTATCCTGGCTAGAAGATCTACTGCGGATTCGGATGAAAGAAGAGCGATATTCTGTTCTTTGAGAATCCTGTTCAATCTCAAAAGCTGGATTTCCACGATCTTTCTGATCTCATCCCGCCCAAGCGGGCGGAATACTATTATATCGTCTATTCTGTTAAGGAATTCAGGTCTGAATCTGGTGCCAAGTTCCCGTTTTGCTCTTTCTGTCAATTCCTTCTGCGATAGTTTTCCAGCTGTTTCAGCTATCCAGTCACTGCCCAGATTACTTGTCATGATTATAACGCAGTTGCGGAAATCTACAGTTCTACCCTGCCCGTCAGTGAGCCTGCCTTCATCCAGAATCTGCAGGAAAATGTTGAAGACATCCTGATGCGCTTTCTCGATCTCATCAAAAAGAACGACGGAATACGGATTTCTTCTGACTGCCTCTGTCAGGTATCCTCCCTCATCATATCCCACATATCCGGGAGGCGCTCCTATCATGCGGGAGACAGAGTGCTTCTCCATGAACTCACTCATATCGATCCTGATCAGTGAGTTCTCATCGTCAAACAGGAAATCTGCCAGCGATCGAGCAAGTTCGGTCTTACCCACTCCGGTCGGCCCCATGAAAATAAAACTTCCCAGAGGTCTATTCGGATCCTGTACATTCGCTCTCGCTCTCCTGACTGCCTCGGCTACGGCAGAGACGGCTTCATCCTGCCCGACAACTCTTCGATGAAGCTCGTCTTCAAGTGTGAGAAGGCGCTGCTTTTCACTTTCCATCAGCCGGGTAACAGGAATACCTGTCCATCTGGACACAACCTCTGCGATGTTATCAGCTGTGATCTCTTCGGAAAGCATGGATCCGCATTCCTGAATATCTTCCAGCTTCTGCCTGAGATCCATTGTTTTCTCTTCAATCTCATGGAGCTTGCCGTATCTTATTTCGGCCACCTTTTCAAGATCACCCTCCCGCTCTGCGATCTTTGATTCTCCTCGAAGATCCTCTGCTTCCCTTGCGAGATCCCTAATTCTGTCAATGAGATCTTTCTCATTTTTCCAGCGTAATTCAAGGGCGGTTCTCTCCTCCCCCAGTTCAGCAAGCTCCTTTTCAATAACCTCAAGTTCTGCAAGACAACTTGAATCATCCTCTCTTCGCAAACCTTCCCGCTCTATCTCCAGCTGAATGATTTTCCGCCTGATTTCATCAATCTCCTCGGGCATACTGTCGATTTCAATTCGGAGTCTGCTCGAAGCCTCGTCAACAAGATCAATCGCTTTATCCGGGAGGAATCTATCAGTTATGTAACGATCAGAAAGAGTAGCCGCAGCTATAAGGGCAGCATCCTGAATGATAATTCCATGATGGCTCTCATATCTTTCCCTCAATCCTCTGAGAATACTGATTGTGTCCTCAACAGAAGGTGGTTTGACCATGACCGGCTGAAATCTTCTTTCAAGTGCAGCATCCTTTTCAATATGCTTTCTGTACTCATCCAGAGTTGTCGCGCCTATGCAATGCAATTCCCCTCTTGCAAGTACCGGTTTAAGCATATTGGCCGCATCAACCGCCCCCTCTGCTGCCCCGGCTCCGACCAGAGTATGCATTTCATCAATAAATAGAATTACCCTGCCTTCTGATGCAGCTATCTCTTTCAGTACTGATTTCAGCCTTTCCTCGAATTCCCCGCGAAATTTCGCCCCGGCTATCAACGCGCCCATATCCAGTGACAGTACTCGTTTATCCGTTAATGTCTCCGGTACATCACCTTCAGCGATGCGGGAAGCAAGCCCTTCAACTATCGCGGTTTTTCCGACACCTGGTTCACCAATGAGAACCGGATTGTTCTTTCGTCTCCTGCCAAGAACCTGCATTACTCTTCGGATCTCATCATCTCTTCCGATTACAGGATCCAGTTTCTCCTGTCGGGCCATTCCAGTAAGGTCTCTTGTGTATTTCTCAAGTGATTTATAGTTGTCTTCGGAGGTTTCGGTATCAATTCTGGAAGACCCTCTTACCGCAGCAAGGGCTGAAAGAAAATCTTTTTCAGAGATACCAAAGGATTCAAACACATCAGTTATCCTGCCCCCTTCTTTTAACAGACCGAGGAACAGATGCTCTCTGGCTATATAGTCGTCCTTCATTTTCAACGCTGTTTTCTCGGCAGCGCCCAGCACCTTGATCATCGATCTTGACATGCGAGGCTCAGATCCGCCCTGAGTCTTCGGCAGTGATCCGAGAATCCCGGCGATTTCATTTATTATCCTGTTCCGGTCAATCTCCAGACTATCGAGTACACCGGTAATAACATTCTTTGAATCATCAAGAAGCACGAATGCCAGATGAACCGGGGCAATCTCGGGATTTCCGGCTTCAATGGCAAGGTTACCTGCTTCCTGGATCGCTTCCTTTGATTTAATCGTTAATTTTTCAAAATCCATCAGCTACCTCCTTTGTATAACATACAAAAAAGGGGCCGGGCCTAACATTTAAACATTTCCATAGAGTAATTATTATTACATTCGAATTTGGAACACGATTAGAAGTACAAGTATGAGCGGCAGAAAATTAGAAAATGTTTAAATGTTAGGCCCGGCCCCGCCACGCGGCCCCGCCGCGGTGCTTTACCGTTACGACAAAAGGTGGTAGTTTCCACGAAATCAAATGTTAAATGAATATTCATGAAAACGGAAGGAAATATTATGGTAAAAACCGGAATAGTCGGACTTGGATACTGGGGTCCCAACCTGCTCAGAAATATTTACGCTAATCGCCGAAACGGCGGTCTTGTAATCTGTGATTCCAATGCTGCGCGTTTGAACAAGATGGCCGGACACTATCCGGATATTCAGAGCACGAGTAATTACAAGGATCTGATCGATAATGATGATCTTAATGCTATTGTTATTGCCACCGATGTCTCTTCTCACTTTCCGCTGGCAAAGCAGGCTCTTCAGGCAGGAAAGCATGTTTTTGTTGAAAAACCGTTTGCAGCATGTATAGAGGAAGCTGAAGAACTGGTTGATCTTGGCCGAAAAAACGGACTGGTTACCATGGTTGGACATACATTCATGTTCTCACCTCCTGTAATCAAAACCAAGGAGATAATAGACAGCGGAGATCTCGGAAACATACATTTCATAACCTCGAGCAGAGTAAATCTGGGTCTGCATCAAAAGGATGTATCAGTTATATGGGATCTGGCTCCTCACGACTTCTCAATGCTTTTCTACTGGCTGGATGAGGAACCGATTGAAGTAAACGCATTCGGTCATGCATATGTTCTAAATGAAATACCGGATGTAGCTTTTATCGATCTTGCGTTTCCAAGCGGTTCGATAGCTAATGTCCAGGTTTCCTGGCTTTCACCCTCGAAGTTACGTAGAACTGTTATTGTCGGAAGCAGGAAGATGCTTGTATACGATGACACTGAGCCGCTTGAAAAAATCAAGATCTATGACAAAGGTGTAGAAGTAATTGAACCGGAAAGTTTTGGCGAATATCAGCTCTCTTACAGAACGGGAGATATTGTTTCACCCAAACTCGATACAAGCGAACCTCTCGCAAGCGAAATGGAAGAGTTTCTTCGCTGCATTGAAACCGGATGTACCCCTAAATCATCAGGAGCCGAGGGACTTGCGGTTGTACGAGCACTTGAACTGGCTGATGACAGCCTGAAGAAGGCTTTCAGAAAGGAATAAGCAGGATGGATTCATCTGTACAGCTCATAACCGAGGAGCTGTACCTTTCGAATAAAGCTGCTGATCCTCTGGAGCTTGCCATTCTTGCAGGTTCGATGCTGATCCTTCTGGGTGATGAAAATACAGTAGCCCCGAAACTTGCCGCAATTCTGGCTGGAAGAAGCAGCCCTGTTTCAGGCAGGATCCTCATAGGTGAGCAGCACCTGGATGTCATGAGTCATAGCGCAAGAGGTCTTACAGCGTATGTATCTGCAGGTTTTTCATGCCCCGGCAGTATAACGGTTTCAAAATACCTTGAACTTGCTGCGGCGGCGGCCGGTTTCAGCAGAAAGGATTCAGAGGAAATCCTGTCTCAGCTGTATAACTGGTGTTCTCTTACTGAATATAAAGACACTCCTGTAGAGGACCTTTCAGCTGATCTGAGATTTATCACCGGTTTCGCAGCAGCATGTCTGCCTGTTCCAAAAGTTCTTATCCTGCAGGGGCCATTCCCGCTTGATCTTCATCCACTGCTGGAAGACCTCTGCGACAGTAATTGTGCAGTTATCGCGGCAGTTCCCGGACTGGAATATGTACCACAATCATCTCAGAGAATCGCTCTGTGCAGCAAAAACAGCGTTACTCATATCATTCGCTTCCAAGAACTTGCCGATGCATGTTCTTCCCTCATTCGTGTGAAAGCGCTTTTCTTTCCGGCATTGCCCAGAGCGGTAATGGAAAGCCTTAAAGGTGCAAGAAATATTATAGCAGTAGAAGGCGGATATCAATTCAATCACTCTAACCTGTCCGCAGCGGTAACAAATCTGGCCAACCTTGCCAGAGCAAATTCAAGGCAGATCGCGGGTCTGGAAATCAGATCTCCTTCTTCTGAGGAATTGATGGATCTATTCTCTGAAGATGAAGACACTGGAGAGGTGGACCTTTTTTGCGGGGAAGATCTGGACATCTGAGAACCTGGATTAAAGTACTACAGCTCATGTCCGAATGGGCTGTGAACAGGCAGGCATTTCTCTGGATCCTGCTTGCGGCACCGGTTGCGGCCTGGGTATTCCCCGGTCAGACACGGATTGATCCTTTGACTCTATCGATTTCCTGTATTGCTTATGCCGCACCAGCGGCATTTCTTGTCGGGTGGCCGGGATCACCCGCAAGGAAAGCTCTTGCGGAATTACTGTTCACTTCAAAAGCGGGAAAGGTCTCTCTCCTGCTTCCTGAGATTGCTCTTCCGTTCCTGGCTGGTGTTCTTCCTTCTCTCATCCTTACAGCGCTATGGGGAATGAGACTCGATACTATCCCATGGCAGCTGTGGGTCGTTATTCCCTTTTCAACCATGACTGCGATTTCTCTTCTTTTTATCCTTGAAGAATACCTTCCATTCAGCGGAAGAATTCTATTCCTAATGGCATTTATGTCACAGGCAGTTTCAGCAGCATGGACGCTGTCTCCGGTTTTTCAGCTGCTTATTCCACATGGGTACATACTCTGGACTCTCAGATGGATTGAAGGAAATGGAGCTGCTTTCCATGGTGACATCTACGTCTTCTTTGCGGTTCTTGAAGGAATAGGACTGCTGCTGCTCGCTTCCAGAATTCTCTCGAGGATACCGGAAATTCAGACTGACTGATCAATCCTTCCGGATGCCCATTTCGAATTCATGATCAGAAAGCGCCTTGGAAGTTCTGCTGCCTTTGTAATACCTATACGCTTCGTTATCGCTATATTGAGTTCCACCGTAGAACGCGGTATCCGGATCTGGATATCACCATTCATCAGAGAAACACCAGAAAGATTCCTGTCGATGGATAGAGCCTGACAGAGTTTCCCGGGTCCACTGCAAAGATCAGTCATTCCACTGACCATTCGGTTCCTCCTCATAAGTCCGATTCCTTCAACAGGTTGAAGGGCTCTGACCAGCACTGCTTCACCGCTGCTCTCCATCCCTGAGGTCACATTGAAACAGTTGTGAATTCCGTAAATCAGATACACGTAAGCCATGCCCCCTTGCTCGAACATCGGCCAGTTGCGATCTGTTCTGCCGCCAAAAGCATGGCTTGCGGGATCATCCTCCGTATAGCTTTCTGTTTCAACGATTATACCGGTGATTAATCCATCCGGAGTATCTCTTCTTAATAAACACCCGAGGAGAGCCGGGGCAAGCGTTACCGCATCTTTGAGAAAGAATTCTTCAGGCGGTAAAATATATTCGATCACCGTGCCTCCTGCTGCACTCACCCCTCAGTTGTTGTCCTGCAGGAACTGCTGGGGAATAGCCGGCACCCCTTTCATACTCTCGATGATGCCGAGGGTCTCTTCCGAGGGATTAAAGAACATGACCATCTGATCGGTAACGTCCACGAAATGCATCATTTCGTCTCTGTAGATAATGTCCCATGTACTCACAATGACGTCGACACCGGTCTCCTCGGCAACGGCGGGAAGTTCACTCCATATCATCCAGATGATCTCGTCGATATCCCCTGTGCTGAATACCTGCTCATGCGCGAGCTGCTGCTGCTCGGGTCCCAATATCCCCAGCTCGTCAGCACGCTCCGTATTACCGGATTGCAGAGCTGCTTCGTACTCCGCCTTGAGCTCGACCACCTTCGCAAGAAACTCCTCGGATCGGTAATAGGCCACCGCAACACAGCGGGAGTCGAATGTACCTATGACAGGACCGATTTCACCTGAATCCTGCGCTGATACTGAGGCGGAGAAAACTCCCAGAAGCAGTATATTTATCGCCATGAACCGGTGGCTCATTCTCTTATTCATATAAACCTCCCCCTTTTTTATACAGGCCTGCTCGCATGAAAGCCCGAAATCTCCACGTTGCTGCAGGCGGTCAAGGAGCTGTAACCCCCAGGTTTACAAGAGAGGGAATCTCACCTGTCGTAACTCCCAGGATTCCTCCTCTGGTTACTTCCAACCTTGCAAGGTCCAGTTCCACTTCCGCTGATGCAGTAAAGAGAAGCTGACCCGTCTCGGGGTCATAGACATCAAAAAACGCGTTTTCTGCTCCTGATCGTTCCACCCAGAGTCTTCCACGCGGGCCAATAGCCAGTGAGGAAACCGCGTTATGATAAGGATCTGCGGTGTAGTCAGCCTGATGAGCGCTCTGCTGCATACGTCTTAACACCATATCTTCTTCAGTGAGTATTTCAAGTTCTGTTTTTTCCGTTCGCTGGAACGGACGTTCAAGAGACCACAGGAGGGTTCCGTCAGTCTTATAGGAATGCAGGATGTACTCTTCGCTGGACACATCTGCTAAAAAGACAATGCCATCTGAATTGCAGGCCACAGGGTAGGGAGTGATTATTGACCGGCCAAAATCATTAGGAGTGAATAAATCCAAATCCTCCCTGTAAATCACTACGGGTTCTGACGCACTTTCAGACCAGCGGGCAGTCTGGTGGCCTATTAGAGTATTCCCTTCATCTGAGCGAAAGATCACTCTCATTCCAACAAAGCCGCCATTACTCATCAGATACATGACCCCTGGATTTGCCATTGTGAACCCCTGCAGATCAACATACGAATCAAGATCGGGCTCAAGTATCCTCACAATTCCTGCTATCATATCCGAAACTGCGACTGAGCCGTTGCTGGAGATGGATATCGCCTGAGGCCACTGGAATTCACCTGGACCGCTGCCGGAGCTTCCGGTCAGGGCAATAAGCTCACCCTTCTCTGTAATGACGGTGACTGTTGCGCTTACTCCATCGAGAAGCGCTATCAAACCTCTGTCAGTGGCATCAATATCATCGATGGTAACAATACCGAAATCATTCATCAGATCAGCCGAGATCGTATCCGATACAGAAAGTACGCTGTCGGCAGGAGATACCAGCGTATCCTCTCCTCTTCGCGCTACTCCGGTTGAACCGATCTCATCACCCGATCCGCAACCTGCTGAGGATAAAAAATATACACCGGCAAGCAAAAATAAGGATTCTCTGTATTTCATTTCATCTTCTTCCGGATTTATGATCATTCAGATATAATACTCAGAAGAAATTATTGCATCAGCCGTTATGATTGACAAGTTGAAATTTATTATGTTCAGGTTCAACCACTTCAATGAATGAGGCATAATCAGGTATGGGAACAAAGTTATGTGAATACAGGTCTCGCGATTTCCTGAGGGTCAGGGATTTTCTGACTGCCAATTACAAGGCGTTTGGGCATCCTGTTAACTGGGCTACGGTTCGGTGGAACTACGCCAGATATCTCTGCGCGCCAATGATAGGTGCCTGTGGATTGGGAACCGAAGCTAAAAGGCCCCCGGATACCAGTGGTAAGAGCAGCAGGGAGGCAATCAGGTTCTGGGAGAATTCAATTGGAATCTGGGAGAACGAATCAGGCGAGATTGCAGGCGTTGTATGCCCTGACGAATTCGCGCCCTGGCATCCCGCATTCGGTCAGGCGTTCCTGCAGCGACATCCTGATTACGAACACCTTCTGCCGGAAATGCTTGCCTACGCGGAACAGACATTTGTCGGCAAAGGTACAACCCGGATATTCGTGGGTGAGCCGGACAAATCTCTACAGGAAGCGGCAAAGAAGCGGGGATTTATCAGGGACGAGAAATCCTGCATAAATTACATGCTCTTTGATCTGAAGAATATTCCCGAACCGGATCTGCCGGATGGCTACAGGTTCGTATCAAGAGAAGAGAACAACGATCTGGAAAAACTCAGGGAGGTAGGTGGACTATCCTTCAATCATCCTGATCCCGATGACTGGCCAATCCTCTACTCTTACCAGGAGCTGCAAAAGGCTCCGGATTACCGCAAGGAGCTTGATATCGTTGTAGAAAGACCGGACGGCAAGTGGGTCGCATGCACTATCGCGTGGTTCGATTCCTTCAACAGGATGGGTACACTGGAGCCGGTGGGTGCCATCCAGCTGGGTATGGGCCGGGAGGTTGTGATGGAAGGTTTGCGCAGATTGAAAGACCTTGGAGCTCTGATCGCCCACATGGACGCTGGACTTAAGTACTATGAGAAAATAGGCTTCAAAAAACAATTTCCGATCTTCAGATGGGTGAAGACACACTGATATTCTGAATCACAAAGGCTGCAGGTGCATGACGTTCCTTCTTCCGGATCAGCGATCCTGACCGCATAGTTCGCACACCACTTGAGAGGACTCCACTGTTGCCTTCTGACTGAACATCGTGCATTATGTCAGCAGAAGAAACAGACATGATTATTCTGGAGGTAAAAAATGAAAGATTGTCCCTTCTGTAATCCGGACGATGACAGGATACTGTGGAGAGATGAGAATGTCTATGTGATAAGGGATTTGTATCCGGTCTCTCCTTCGCACACTCTGATCATACCTTTCAGACACTTCGCCAGTATCTTCGATGCTACTGTTGAAGAACTGACTTCGATAGCAAAAGCTCTTACTATCAGAAAAGGTCAGCTTGAGCAGAGTCTTGCCGCTGACGGATACAATATAGGTGTGAACGAAGGAACGGCAGCAGGTCAAACGATACCTCATGTCCATATTCATCTTATACCGAGATTCGAACGCGATGTTGATGATCCAAGGGGTGGAATCAGGGGAGTAATACCTGAGAAGAAAATTTACCGTAACACATAATTCGTGCTGCTTATAAACTGGATGTATCTCTACTATCATATCGGTCATGGATCATATCCTGTTTTTGGGAGGAAAATTGACAAACATTGATACTATCATTCCGAAGGGTTTTGATCTTGTAACCGCAAGGGACAGGGATGGACTTCTCGAAGCCGTTGATGCTGAAGTAACAGGTGTCTGGCCGGAATTCATGCTTCATGACACAGTGGCCAATAGCCACTGGGCCAGGCTCTATTCCGAATTCCCGGAATACCAGTTCGCCCTTTTTGATAAGAAATCCGGCAAAATGGCTGCTGCGGGTAACTGCATTCCTCTGCTCTGGGATGAAGAGCAGGAGAGCCTTCCGAATGAGGGATGGGACTGGACTGTCATAACGGGGTTCAGGAATAAATTAGAAGAAGTGCAGCCAAATGCAGTCAGCGCGCTTTCAATAGCGGTATCACATGAATACAGAGGCAAAAAGCTGAGCGGCTGCATGGTTGAGATCATGAAGGAGACAGGAAGAAAGAACAATCTTGGAACACTCCTTGCACCGGTACGCCCCTCATTGAAACATGATTACTCTCTCATACCGATGGAAGATTATATCAAGTGGAAGAATGCCGAAGGATTGCCTTTTGACCCCTGGCTCCGTGTACATGTACGAGGCGGGGGAAAGATCGCAGGTGTCTGCGAAGCATCAATGACAATTCCCGGTTCAGTGAAGAACTGGGAAGACTGGACAGGGATGGAATTCCCCGGAAGCGGCAGGTATGTTGTTGAAGGCGCTCTTGTTCCTGTCGAGATCAACACCGATTTGGGAACAGGTATGTATATTGAACCCAATGTCTGGGTGGTTCACAGAATACAATAGCAGTTAAACTGCTTAATTAAAGCAGTGAGAGTAATCATAGTGGAGAAGAGCAGGCTGGAAACAACACTTGATGGTATACGCATCAGCCGGACGCTTGATGTGGCAACAGGCGCGGGGAACTATGCAAGTTTTCTTAGAACGAATATTAAAGGCTGCGGCGCGATAACGGCAATCGACGTTGACAGAACAATGCTGACCCGGGCAAAAGAACACCTTGATAAGATCGCTGATGTTTCACCTGCCTGCATGAATTCTGCGATGATGGCGTTCAAACCGGAGGCTTTTGATATGGTCTGCATCTCCAATTCGCTCCACCATATGAGCAAACTCGAGGATACTCTCGCAGAGATGCTGAGGGTTCTCCGTCCGGGAGGATATTTCCTCGTCAGTGAGATGTTTCGTGACGGTCAAACTGATGCCCAGATGACTCATGTTCTCATGCATGAGTGGTGGGCTGAGATTGATACGGCTCTCGGGGTTTCGCACAACGGTACATTCCGAAAGGACGAAATACTTGACATCTGCGCAATTCCGAGTCTGGGGCTTGAGAACATGATCTCTCAGGATTATGCCTTCCTCGACAAAGACCCTCTGGATCCTGAAGCAGTCGAGTATATCGACGGTGCAATCGATATGTATGTGAAGAAAGCTTCAGGACTGGACAATTTCGAAAATCTGAAGATACGGGGAGATGAACTCCGCGAGCGCCTTCACAGTACAGGATTTCACGGCGCTACGACTCTTGTCATCCTCGGGAGTAAGTCAGCATGAATGCGAATAAGCCGACAGGACATCCTGTATTAAAGACTCGAAGGCTTGCCCTCCGTCCATTCACACTCTCAGACTCGGAGGATGTCCGCAAGCTTGCAGGTGAAAGGGATATAGCGGATACTACACTTAATATCCCACATCCTTACGAGGAAGGGATGGCTGAGAAGTGGATATCTACGCATATGGCGGGTTTTGATGAGAATACCAGCCTTACTTTTGCCATCACCTGCCGAAAAGACGGAAAACTCCTTGGAGCCGTTAGTCTCACAGTGCAGCGCAGCCATTCGAGAGCCGAACTTGGATACTGGATCGGAAAACCATACTGGGGAAACGGATACTGCACTGAAGCAGCTCATGCTGTTATGGAGTATGGATTCACCGTTCTGAGACTCAACAGGATATTCGCAACCTTCATGACAAGGAATCCTGCTTCCGGAAGAGTAATGGAAAAACTTGGAATGAAATCTGAAAGTATCATGAGACAGCATTACAAAAAATGGGACAAGTTCGAAGATATGGCAATGTACGGTATTCTGAAGGATGAGTGGATCTCAGAGTACTGATAGACCGAATCACATCGATGTTTCATATTATTATCAGATCATCTCTGATCTAATAGCGGATTGTGTAGTGTATCTCCAGTGTGGGTTCCATATCACCATGGATTGTAGATCTTGTTGAACCCTCGACGTACAGTTCCGAGGTGAAGAGGTACTGCGCGCTGAATAATCCCGGATTTGCAGAAAACACGTCCCCTTTGTATGAAAAGTAGAGATCGGGAAATACATATTTACCAACATTCAGCACCAGGCTTGTTGTATCAGACAGGAGTTCCGGGGATATCTCAAAAGTATCCAGTCCGATCTCATCTCTGATATTCCTGGCAAGAAGGCTCCCCAGCAGTGTCTGCGCTACGGTCTCGACTTCGGACCTCAGTGCGTTGGAATTGAGCTGCTGCATCTCACCATAGGTCAATCCGGCTGCAAGGAGTGTCAGAATATCTTCCTGGGCGATCTGACCGCCCGGCCCTTCTCCGGTCAGAGTGATTTCAGGATTGTCCATATCTCCTGTAATCAGAATAGTTATGTGATATTCATCATGACTCATGATGCTGCGTATATTCGTTTCCGCTGTAACATTGAGATGGACAGTTGGAGGAATCCCCTGGATGAGCTGTACTCTTCCCTCCGTTATCTCGAAATCTCTCTGCAGTACTGTTATTTTTCCCCTGACAGCATCGATATACCCGTTTACTGTTGGTTTACGCTCAAGCGTAAATATTCTCATCTTCGCGGACATTTCAATATCAGCAAAACTCGTTCGGAACCAGAGTTTTCCAGTACTGGATACGTCGATTTCCAGATCAAACGGGAGCTCACCCGAACCTCCGGATGATGAAGCTGATACTGGCTGAGGTATGCCGATCGCGCCTTCAAGAATAGTGAATTTCCCCGCAAGAACAGGCCTGGCAGTTGATTCATCCTTATCCATGGACACTCCACCTGAAGCGACAATTGCGCCAATTCCCGGCAGAGGAATCTCCATTTCAGACAGTTGTGCGTAAATACTGTAATCACCAAGTTCAAAGGGATAGATACTTCTGATATCAGCAAGCCAGGATGAAGAAAAATCACCTGAACTCTGGCTTCCGGCTCCAAGTGTCAGACGGGTATTATATCCTATCTCAGTAGAATCCGGATAATTCAAGTAGAGATTTACGTTGGGTAGCTCAACTCCAAGAATTGTAATATACAACCGTCTGATTCTTGCAGACGCCTGAAACTCAAGGGAATGATCTCCATCATCTGCCCTGGTATACTCAGCTCTGGCTGAAAAACTCGCGCCCATGGTGTTTATCGGCAGTGGAAGAATATAGAAAAACCAGTCACCGATATCATTCACCTCAAGCTCCAGCCAATCTATTTTCTCTGCAAGCAGATGAAAATCAGTACCTCTCCAGACATTGCTTGCGCTGAGCTGAAAGCCCGATCTCACTCCGTCATGCCAGGCATAGATACCATCAACTGAAATATTGCCTTCATCCGCTGACATTTCAACAGTTACACTGTCCATTGAGAACTGGCCGTACTCAGGATCTGATATTTTGCCTGTAAAGGAGCCCTGCATATAATTTGCATCCTGTGAATAGGAGATATTAAAGTTCCCTACTCCGGACATGCTCGCAGGCAGGCCGGAGAAAGTGCTGAATGTCGAAAAGTCAAAGTTCTCGACTACCGCCTCGAATGATGTTTTTTCTTCATCCATCATTCCCGACATCCGGAATTCACCGATAGGCTGGCTAATCCACAGGGTATCCAATACGAAAGTACCGTTTTCCGCGAATCCTGAGAGACCTCCATCAGTTACTACTCTAAGTTTTGAATGAGCAGCTCTCAGATTCCCCAATTCGAATCTGGTAGTATCCCCTGCATTCACAGCAATTTCTCCTGTGTAGATCCGGCTGTTTGAAGCGGTGAATATCAAACTATCAACGGCGATGTCATCCCCATTAACGGAAACATCGGCAGTCACATGAAAAACGTCTGAAAGGAGGTGAAGACTATCTACTTCAATAGAACAACCTCCTGTCAGGTTTCCCCTGGACAGATTCACTGTTCCCTCAAACGAAGCCTTGTCAGCTTCAATATCACTCATGGAAAACTCATAAACATCTATTTCACCTTCAAGGTCCATACCGAATCTTGTTCCGCTCCCGTTCAAGTCCAGATTCGCTCCTGAAACATCCGGGAGTCCTTTAACTCCATATTTTTCAAGAAACAGGAGAGATCCTAGAGAGGCCTCAATCTCAGCTGACCACGATACAGGCTCCCAATCCGAATCAAGGATACTCCGGCCCGCAAATGTCATTGATTCGCTACCCGTGCCACTGACTGATCCATGGAAATCAACATTGTTTTCAATAAGAACAGCATCAAGGTATAGTGTGGAAACATCCAGAATATCGACGCTTGAAGCGGAAAGATCGATGATTGCCGAGCCATTGAGGGAAAGAGACTCGTCTCCGGAACAGGATGCGGAAATCGAACCGGTAATTCTTGTTTCAGGAAGGGTAGTAAAATATTCCGATATATCAGTATTGATCATTGACATATCAATTGATGCATTCCATACCGAGGAGGTGATATCATAATCTCCATCAAGATCAAATGATGAGTTATCAGCAGCAAGATGAAGACCAGTCACAACAAGGTTCTGCAAATCAGCTGTGAGTGTATCCACAGTAAAACTGGCTTCTCTGCCGAATAGGAATGCTTTACCATTACTGAACGCAAGCTTTGCCTGCAAATCTGAAAGCCGACCGGAAATCGATCCTTCAGTTGAAACGGACAGCTCAACAGGAATATCAAGGTATTTCGTTGTCACTATGCCGGAAATATCAACATTCAGCATTTCTTCAATACCGATCAGTGTTCCGGTAATCAACAGTGAACCGGGAGAAGCAATCCCGGTGAATCCTTCAGTAATTACATCACCATCAATAAGTGTGAGTATGCCTTCCCCGATGATCTGCCCGAAGCCTGGAAGTTCTATTCGCGATGCGCTCACATCTACTGAAACGCCTGATTCCCTTTTGATAACAGCATCAAGATACATGGAATCAAGAACGACACCATATGGATCAGTGATTATTCCGTACTCCAGAATGAATCGATCCACACTTGTAACGATTCCCATATCAATGCTGGCAAGAATCGTACTCAGTGAATCCGGAATCGAATCAACTTCCCCTGTTTCAGGCGGAAGGCTGATCTCCAGTCTCTCAACCAGGATATAATCGACATGCCTGCTTGCAGCGAAGTCCAGCAGACTTCCCTGTATGTCAGTACCGCAGATAATCATCGAAAAACCGTGATTATCAGTTACAATTACAGAATCGACCGATGTCTTCCAGAAGATATCAGTATACAGACCCCTGAAACTGATTTGTGTAACTTCATCCGACACAAGCAGGCCTGTAACTTTTCCGAGCGTCTCAGCAAAAAATCCTGTTGAAAGAAGCAGGTAGAATGATACAATGAAAAATGTCAGCCCAAGAAGAGTTGACCGAATCCACAGAGCGGTTCTTTTCATCCTACCGGAACCCCTGGAATCTGTCCTAGAAAGCATGACCGAGACCAAAGTAAAATTTTCCTCTTTTTATAGAGTTGCTCCATGTAGGAGCAAAACCATAGTCAATCCTTATCGGGCCGAAAATAGTATTGTATCGAAGCCCGAATCCGACTCCAAAACCTATTGATTCAAGATTGATATTATCCAGGGAATTCCAGAGACCGCCAATATCTGTGAACAGAACTAAACCAAAGTCGCCAATAATTCTCGCTCTAACTTCGAAATTGCTCAGAATTTCTACCCGTCCGCCTATGGGATTATCGTCACTATCTTTAGGACCAAGCGAATTGAACGGATAACCGCGAACTGTTGTTCCTCCGCCCATAAAGAACCTTTCATCCGGTGGAACCGAAATATCATCACCGTAAGGAAACGCTACTCCGTATCTCATACGCATGGCAAACACAAAATCATCACCGAACGGGATAAACTTTCTGGCTTCATTACAGAACCTGTAGTAATCAGCGCCGCCGAGAAAACTTCCCGACAGTTTACCCATCACCATCATCCAGTGTCCTCTTATGGGATTGAAAAGAGGAGATCGAGTATCATGAATCAGCGATGATGTAATACTGGAAGTTGTATACCATACTGCTTCCGTTGTACCCTCCTCTGCCGCGCTGTCACTGTATGTCTCGTACTCAAGGCTGTATCCGGCAGTGAATTTCAGGTGATTTGTAATTGTCCTCGCAAATGAGGAAGTGATCGAGTAACTCCTCTGATAAAGACCGGGTATGGACAGATTAAGATATCCAAGCTTCAGCTGCCATCTCCATCTTGTCGAAAGAAACCAGGGTTCCTCATATGTAATTTCAGGTTCAATCTTACGCCCCTCTTTAGATCCAAAATACTCCATGTAATGAATACCGATTGTAAGCCTCTGATTATTCCCCATGATGTTGGGATGAAGCCATTTGATACTGCCAAATACGGCTGACGGAGATACATAACCCGTACCAAGATCGATTCTGTGATACCTGCTTTCAGTCACTGAAACAACAAGATCTACAATACTGCTGTCATCCGGACAATCATTATAGGAAAAGCGAACATCCTGAAACAGGCCAAGCTGATAAATCATACTTATAGACTGGCGCAATAATTCCATGTTAAGAGAATCACCGGGTGATATCATCAATTCTCTGGTTATTACCTTTTCACGGACTGTCTCCAGCCCCGTCACGGTTATACTCCCAAGAAAAACCTGGCTATTTTCATCAACTACACATTCAATTGCTCTGTAACCCGTGTTTGCTCCGGTCCGACCCTCGATTTCACTAAGGCTCAGCATGTTGATATGTAATAATGCATTTATATAACCTCTTTCATTGTAGCTTTTCAGTACGGCATTCCGGAAAGCAAGAGTGTCAGAAGGCGTTACCGGTTCACCTGTGCCTCCGGGATACAGATTTGCGAGAGAATCAGCGGAGAAGATTGTAATGCCTTTAAAGACAAGACCGGATAGCAGGCTTCTCATTCCTGTATCTACTGATACTCTTACTATTGCCGTTTCATCATTCCAGAGGGGCCATTGTACGTCAACGGCTGGTGAAAGGTATCCGAGAGCCGTAAGATTCGAGACTATGCCGCTCTGCACTTCAATTGGAGTAATGCTTAAAAGAGAAGATCCTGGCTTAAGTCCTGTTCCGTGAAGAAGTTTGCTCTGAGATACAGGAATATCTCCTGAGACAGTGATGGAATCTACTTCAGGCTCAACAAAGGAGGCCTGTAAAGTTGAGGGTAAGAGAAACAGCAGTATCCCGCCAAGTGCGGTTCTCATGTTCAGATGCACTGTTCGTTACCACCTTCTTACGCATTACCGATAAACAGTAATCTGTGCAACCGGCAATTAATCCAACTACTCCACCCTACGATAGGATGGTGAATAGGAGCACTCGGAAATATGCATGTCAGCATGTATAGTTCTACTTATAACCGTAAGCATAATTCCATTACATCTTGCGGGCTAGAGTGGAGGATATAATGAAATCTGAAGATATTCGCCCTGTACTGCTTCTTGCCGGAGGAACCGATCCAAGCGGTGGTGCCGGATTAGGAGCAGATCTGAAGACAGCTGCTGTAATGGGTATCCACGGATGCCCGGTTGTAACAGCCTTGACAGTCCAGAACAGTGGAAACGTTCTTTCCTGGGAAGCAATTCCTTCAGATACAGTAGCAGCCCAGATAAGAGCAATATGTACTGATGGACCCGTCAGCGCAGTTAAATCAGGAATGTTCGGAACTGCGGAGAATGCCTCAGTCCTATCAGAAACTCTCAACAGCGATCTGCGGAATGTTACTTACATACTCGATCCCGTTCTGACAGCAGGCGGTGGATACTCTCTTGCGGACAGCAGGCTTCTTGAGGCACTGAAATACAGGCTTATACCGTTATCAACTCTATGCACACCAAATCTTGATGAAGCAGAAATCCTTACAGGCATCACGATCAGAAACAAGCAGGACATGGAGAAAGCCGGGGAAACACTCCTCCGGATGGGAGCAAAAGCAGTTCTGGTTAAAGGGGGACACATCAAGGGAGAACCTGAAGATGTTCTTATCAGCGGTAAGAAAAATATCTGGTTCAGAGGAAGCAGGATTACGCCGGATAACATTCACGGAACCGGTTGTACTCTGGCAACTTCATGCGCGGCTCTACTGGCTTTGGGATTTCCCATTGAAGATGCCGTTCATGAAGCAAGATTGTTTGTCAGACGGGTGATTGCCAGAAACTTCAGGCGAAGGAGCGGTAATATTCCGGGGCATTTTCCTGAGGCTGGTCCGCTGCCTTCAAAAACGGATGGAAATTCCTTCTACCTTCCTCCAGCTTTCTGCGGAGAGTGCGGCTCTCCCCTTCAGCAGTCACCTGGAGAAAATGGGCATCTACATTGCGGATTCTGCGGATACATTCATTACAGGAACCCATTACCCGCAGTCGCTCTGATTGTCCACGATGAAGATCGCATTCTGCTGGTAAAGAGAGCTGTACCACCAAAGAAGGATATGCTGTCTCTCCCCGGCGGATTTCTTGAAACCGGTGAGACTCCTCTTGAATGCGGATTGCGGGAACTGATGGAAGAAACCAGTCTTGAACTGACGGACAGCCGCCTTTTCGGGCTGGAAACAGATATTACAGCTTACGGTGGAATTCTGCTTGTCGCATTCGAAGTAATTGGTTGGAAAGGTACGGCAAAACCGGGTGATGATGCTTCAGCAGTGAAATGGGTTCCAATAAGGGAAGTACCTCATCTTGCCTTCGAAGCGCATAATAAATTGGTAAAGCAGTTACAGAATATGATTTGAACTGATTCTTTCGCAGTCATCCCGCAACAGTCAGCGAAAGATCAATAAGTCAGTTGAATTCATGTAAACTCAGATAGAGTCTTGTCCAGAGCTTCTTTATCGTGAGTGCCATATATAGTTACACCTTCTACTCGTTTGAGAAGTCCCTGGAGAACCTGCCCCGGACCGACCTCAATGAAAGTATCGAAACCATTGCTCTGCATCTTCTTTATGGAATCAGCCCAGAGAACCGGTGAAGTAACCTGCTCCTTGAGCAGCTGTTTGGCCTCGTCCCCGCTCTTTATAAGAGCAGCGGTTACATTTGCTACAACCGGGATTTCAGGTTCGTAGAATCCGGCATCATCCAGAGCGCATTCAAGCCCTTTAGCGGCATCCTTCATTAATGGTGAGTGCCATGCTCCCGATACTTTCAAGGGTATTACTCGACGGGCCCCGGCTGCCTTGCACAGTTTTCCAGCTTTTTCCAGCGCATCATTCGCGCCGGAAATGACAACCTGCCCGTCGGCATTCACATTCGCAATTCCGACAGGTCCAATCGAGGATGCTTCCTCAACACATTTCCTGGCAACATCCAGTTCGATGCCGATGAGAGCGAGCATTCCTCCGGGGTGCCTGTTGGCACACTGCTGCATAAGCTCGCCTCTGATACGGGTGAGTTTCGCAGCAATTCCGGGGAGAAGGACTCCTGCTGTCACAAGAGCCGAATACTCCCCAAGGCTGTGACCAGCGGTTCCCTCAGGTTTGACTCCCGCAGCCACCAGTACATTCATGATGGAGATACTGATCATTGTAATAGCAGGCTGAACATTATCGGTTCGAGTCAGAATTTCAGAAGGACCGTTAGATATGATGTCACTTAAACCTAGAACACCAGTCATTTCATTGATTCTGTTCAGAAAATCAACAGCATCGGGATATTCCCTCAGATAGGAATCCATACCAACGCTCTGTGAAGCCTGACCTGGAAATAGAAATGCAAGTCTGCCCATTCATTCCTCCTAGCGAAATTGATAGATAGCTTTCGGAATTTCTTTTATCATAATAATCAGAGCCAAAAGCAAGCCCTGAATATTCTATGGAAACATCATGACTTTTCTGGATATGAAGTGATGTTGTGATTCCAGAACTGCGAAGTAAAGTCCGGAAGGTCTTTGGGCGGGGTTCAGAGTAATTTCCATTACATCTGGAAAACTGCCACCGGCCCAGATTGTCTCTATTCTTCTGCCGGCAAGATCGTACAAAGACAACATACTCCGATCAGTTCCAGTCACTTTAAATCTGAGATTCACTGAACCTCCACCCGAGAATTGAACCTCCAGAAATGTACTTCCCCCTGGGTACCCACCCTCAAAAGTCGGCTCAAGTTCCAGAAGAGATACAGATACAGGGGGCATGCCACTCATGTCAAGAACAAGCCCGATATCGCTCCGGTTATTACTGAATGTTCTTGAAGATACGGATCCCAGGCGTCTTGCAGTTTCAGATATTGGAGAAAAACCCCCGTTTGTATGAATTAAATAGTCTTCCGCGAATCGACCAGGCAGACAGATAGCCTGACCTGCGGAAACCGGATAGTGCGAATCATTGGATGCAAGAAGCAGAATTCTTCCATTATCGCTTTTCTCAAGCACCAGGAAGTTCAGAGTGCTGTTCTGCGGTTGAGGCACGTACCCCTCTGCTTCAAGTTCGCAATTCACCGCTATCTCGTCAGAAAGAGCTACGTATTGTTCATTTATAAGAGCTTCAAGATAATTCGGTCCCCCACCCGGCTGATTACCGGTCAGAATAGCGACTGATTCATGAATTCTTCCGACCAGATCAATGTTCCCATGATCCCTGCTTGGGCCCCAGTTCTGCAGCAGATTCGGATATCTCAGAGAACCATCGCTTTTGAGATTTCCGGATTTCAGAGCTAAATCCATTGCGTAAAAAACCAGCCCTCTACACCCTTTTATCAGGGGAAGTGTAACCATATACAGCATAGTATCCTGTGGGGCGCAGTAGCTTGGGAGTCCAAAAGCATGCCTGCCATAAGACTGAATATTCGCAAAAACGCAGTTGTCGATATCTGTTGATCTCACACCATTATCCATAGCAGTCTCAAAACATATCGAGAAAACATCGAATCTCACATCATCGTAATAATCCCAGTACAGTTCGGAGCCTATAAAACAGATACCGGAAGAATCAAGCAGAATACCAGCTCGAATCGGTCTTCTTGTATTAAGTACCCTGGCTCCGGAATAGATCTCCTGACCTGATGCATAACGCACTTCCTTCAACTCAATAAGTTCCGCTTGCACAGAGCTCTGGATAGAATGGCTTGATTCCAGGATTCCAGCATCGGTAATGCAGAGCAGTACATCTCCGTATCGTTTATCCGGGTGGTAAGCTGATGCAGCAATGATATCCGTATAATCACCTTGAATCACCAGATCTGTCAGGGAATCGAGCGATGCTGTGCCTTCTATGCTTCGCGATCGTACAAATCTGTCTTCAAAGACCGCTGATATGAAGTCTATTCCGGAAGACCACTGCGGTTCACTCGCGTCCTCACGGGTGATGAATATGGAAACCGGTTCATAATTCGATCCGAACAGGTTCTCATAGTATGCCCCGCTTTCAGGAATGAGTATCCAGCTCTCTTCATCGTTTGATGGCCTGACGGTGATGTATTGTCCGTTCTCCCTGAGCAGTACGAATCCACAGTCATTATTGTTCAGCCAGTTTTCAATTTCCGATTCTCCCCAGAATCTTCCCCATACAACCTCATCGGGAGTAAATTCGGGTATTTGAAGAGGGTTACGGGTATCCAGCTGGAATTTCCCCCACTCACCTCCTCTGGAGAAAACATTGATGATAATTTCATTGTTATCATCAACATAAACTCCCAGAATTGCGGTGTTACTTCTACCGATTACACCGTCAAATACTCCTCCACTCCCACGATAGCCTGTTTCACCAATACAGTAAGCCAGTGGCTTTGCAGTCTCAGATCCCTGAAAATCAGGCAATGGAGAGAGCACAAGATCAGTTCCGTCAAAATAGACAGCCATTACTGCTCCACCTGGTGAAGAAAGGCTGTCCCACAGCACTACAGCGCCGTTGACATTATGATTTCCTCCAGCCCTTATACCTGTATCGGATGCTCTGAAATCGCTGGAAGCTACATCAGTTGGTACAAAAGGAAGATTGATTTCCCGTGAAAGTTCTATTTCAAGATACTCAAAATCATTTCTCCAGGTAAATTCATAGACGCAAAAGCTGGATCTTCCGCCAGCACTGTTCACAGTGTAGAACTCGTCCTGATCACAGAATACCTCATAATAGGGCGACGGTGAAGGGAGGAGATTCGTTGCGCCACAAAATAGTATGCTGTCGGTGTTCATCTCAATAGTCCTGGTCCTGCGATCGTTATTCTTAACCGGATACATGTTGAGAGTAACCATATCCAGAAATCTTGAAAACCTGTTCAGAACACTTGTTGTATCGCTGTAGGGCACCCAGGTACCAGAATAGTTATCACCGTGTTTTGAAATGAAAGATGTAAAAGGAAGACCAATTCGTTCTCTGCACTCAGTGGAATAATCAATAACCATTCCCAGCCATCGATATTCATCATCAGGATTTTCAAGATATTTCACTGCAGGTTCATCAAACCCAAATACTCCGATTACATCACCATCGTACATCAGCGCAGTCTGGTGAACATATTCATAGAGATAATCCACAACAGCATCATTATGTTCGGTCTTCCAGAAATTTGTCCAGAAGCCTCCAACGATGACGTTCATACCCGTTTCTCGAATGGCGTTTGCAGTCTCGGCAAAAAGACCGTTACCGGTCCCGTATGGTTCAGGAACCTCCTGATACCATAGTTCGGATCTGATAATTGCGGTATTGAAACCACTCTGCTGAGCCTCCGCGAGGAGGGAAAGAACGGGATCTTCTCCGTGTGGAAGACTGTACGCATCAAGATATTCGCGGTATACATGTCCTGTGCTCCGAATATCCCAGACTACCGGAAACATCGTGACTCTTTCAAATGTACCGGAGCGTGTATACGAAAAATTTACGCCGTGTAATTGCCATTTGTTACCCGCAGACAGGCAGCCTGCCAGAACAAGAACAAGCATCGGAATCAAACTTTTCGTTATCTTGAGCCCCTCTCTTCAGTTGATACCCTTATTAAGAACTACGTAAACCCCGTATTTGATTCCGTTTATTTTATTCTCCTGTTCTTGGTGCCTGTCCAAGAAGAACGAAAAGCCTGGCTTCAGCGATAAGACTTGTCGCTATTGCCGATTCAACAGTAGCTTCAGCATCAGATACTCCTGACTGAGCATCAAGCAGATCCAGAAGGGAAAGACTGCCCAGGTCATAACTCATCATCGAAAGCCGGAGTTGTTCTTCTGCCTGATTCAGAAGTTCCAGAGACAACTGCCAGGTTTCAATAGAACTGATCAAATCGTTCTGCCGAGTCAATACAGCAGTTCTGAGCGAATTGTCAAGTAATTCAAATGATGCCTGCTGCCTTAGAACGGAAGCTCTGGATGACTGAATTCTGCTTTCTCTGCTGAAACCATCAAACAAAGTCCAGCTCAGTGTCAGAGAAACACTCCAGCTGTCTCTGTCGGTGAAGTCGTCAAAATCGAGTTCATCATTATTCCAGCTCCAGTTTCCGCTTGCGTTCAGCGATGGCCAGTATGACCGCTTGTACGCCTCATGTGAAAGCTCTACTTCAATAAGTCTTTCTCTTGCAGCTGCAAGCGAAATGTTCCTGGACAGATTAATATCAATGTTGATTGCTGATCTAACTGATATCGGTCGAAGAACCGCAGCTGTATTGACCGAGGTGTTAGAACCTACGAGTCCTACTGTCTGATGCAGAAGGGCATAGGCATTCGCCACTGCCTGCTTTCTCTGAAGCAGTGTAAGACTGTCACGGCTCTGTTGAACCTCAGTCTGTATTAATTCAAGATTCGTTGCGGCTCCAAGATCATACAGAGACTGAATCCTTCGCATCTGTTCATTGGTTCTATCAAGAGCTTTCTCAGCTGTAGCGCAGAGCCCGATGGATTCTATCACACCATAATAAGCTTCTATCACATCCATGGTCAGATCCAGTCTGGCCTGGTCAAGATCAAATCTGGACGCTTCTCTGGCATGCCTGCTTCCGGACAGTCGAAGCCAGCTGCTGCCTCCGCTCGCCAGAATCTCCTGGGAGAGACCGGCTGATAATGACCAGGAGGAGTTGTCCATATCAGTATAGCCTCCGGCCATATCAGGTGTTGAACTCCATGAATGCCCTGCCGAAGAATTGAATGTGAGTGAGGGCCAAAGAAATGATTTTGAGGAGGATACTGCTGCATCCGCAGAAAATAGATCCGCTGATGACCTGTCCAGATCAGGAGAATTCTCAAAAGCAAGCTGAACCCAGCCGGAAAGGTCCAAAACAAGCGAATCATCCTGTCCGAACAGCACTGAGACCATTAAGAGCAGAAATATTGAGACTTTTCTCATTTGCTCAACACTCCTTTCCTTTTAAGCTGCCGGTGCGAACATCACCGGAAGAGAAATTAGCATAACTCCAATTATATATACAGAAAAGCAAAGCCGGATTCCCCATGAACGCCTCCGTCCTAGAATAGCTGAAAGTCCCCTTCCCCAAAGAAGAAGCGCGGCAATTGAAGGGATGTCAATATTGCTCAGAAATGTGTACAGAAAAACGTGAATCCTTGTTGGAGAAAGAGTATCAACCGGAATAAACACTGCAAGGTTCAGCCTTATAGTTGGAGGGATTGAAAACAATACGACAATAACAACCAGCAGTACACCGGTAAGCATGTATGCCGCCTGAGACAGCATCGCAGATGTTATAAAATCCCCAATTCTACCAACCTTCCTGGACTCTATCGCGAACACTATTCCAAACGCTGCCAGGGCACCGATGACAGCTATCAATCCTCTTTCAATAAGCCGTGCAAGCGGGAGACTTTCCATCATTCCCCGTATTTCATAAAGCTCACCCGAAATAACACTGTCTGCCTGTGCTGGAGAGTATTCCTGTCCTATCAGCTCAGGTTTCCTCTCATCAGTCCATTCTTCCTGCACCTCGTCCCAGTTGATGAGCAGTGTTGGAACGTACCCGGATGCAGAAATTATTATTACAGAAGCAATCATTGCAATCCCGGCAGTCCTGGTATTCTTCAGAAGTAAATAAGCGCTGTCAGTCCGCCAGAATTGAGTGAATACGGAAAGAAGAGATTTAACAGTATGCTCAGGAGCTTTTATCTTTCCCTCCTTACATCAATTGCCTTTTTGTATATCTGTTTGTACGGTTCAGCCCTGTTGTTCCAGGAATTATCCTGCTTCATGCATTTTTTCTTCAGCCATGTCCACTTGCGCCTGTTCTCAAACAGCCCCTTTGCTCGGAGGACAGCTCTTAACAGTTCGTCAGGATCAGCATCATCAAAAACAAAGCCGAAACCGTTGTCTTTCTCATCGATTACTGTGTCGGCAAGTCCGCCGGTCTTTCTGACAAGAGGTACGGCTCCATACCGCATGGCCATCATCTGCGCAAGCCCGCAAGGTTCAAATCTGCTTGGCATGACGAAAAGATCACATCCCGCGAATATCGAGCGAGCCATCTCTTCATTATAATCCAGAGTAACAGAAACTTTGCCGGGATTCTTTTTTGAGAGTTTTTTGAATTTCTCCATGTATTGCTTTTCCCCGGTCCCAAGAATGACGAAATTCAAACCTTCCCTGATAAGTTTACCGACGATTGGAAAAAGCAGGTCCAGCCCCTTTTGCCCGGTGAACCTGGACACAATTCCGATGATCATTCCATCAGGATTGTATTTCAGATTATGCCTTTTGATAAGCTCGTTCCTGCAAATTTTTCTCGGACCAATGGATCGCGCGCTGTAATTCGCTGCAATGGAGGAATCATTGGACGGATCCCAGACTTCGTAATCGATTCCATTCAGTATCCCTGTCAGACTGTTCGAGCGTCTGCGGAATAATCCATCCATGTTTTCACCGAATGGCGGTGTCTGGATTTCCTTTGCATACGAACTGCTGACTGTAGTTATATAATCGGAAAAAACAATTCCCGATTTGAGGAAACTGAAAGTTCCAAAATATTCCAATCCATCTACTGTATAGAGAGACCATGGCAGGAATGTAGTAGAGAATTCCTCTGGGGAAAAGTTCCCCTGGTAATGCATGTTATGAACCGTGAATACAACAGCAGGTTTGCGAAAATTCCGAACGTAAGCCGGCACCAGACCAGTCTGCCAGTCATGGCAATGCAGTATGTCCGGAGTTTTTTCAAGGTTTTCCTGAAAGGAAACAACTGCTCTGCAGAAAAAACCGTATCTGGACACACTATCTGAATAGGCTTCTCCATCACTGGTACAGTAAATACCTGGCCTGTCGAAATACTCATCCTTGCTTACAAGATATACTGGAACATTACTTCTGGGAAACACGGTTCTCGCAAGACCGAATTTCTCTCCAGCTGAAGTGGAGAACTGCGTTTTATCCCACTCATAGTTATCCAGATTCCTGATATCACGATAGAAGGGCATTATCAGACTTACATCATGACCAGCGCGTTCCAGTGCAACGGGGAGAGATCCTGTTACACCTGAAAGCCCTCCTGTACTTGCGAATGGATACGCTTCCGCAGCGGCAAATAGAATCTTCATTCCTGTTGTCCTTTCCTGCAAAATCTTCTCAACAACATGAAAACGATAAATACGATACCAAGAAGACCCCATATCCACACTTCAAACTGTCTCATGAATCCTTCAACAGCTTCCAGATTATTACCGAGTATTGAACCGGCAATCGAAAGAATGACATACCACGCAATTGCGCTTATCGCTACAGGCAGAGCTGCCACGGTAAATCGCATACCGCTCGTTCCCGCCATTAGAACGAGCAGGGATCTTACCCCGGGAATGAATCGGCTTCCTGCAAGAATAACTGGTCCGTGTTTCCTGATCAGTAATTTTGCTTTCTCCACACGTATGGGATTAACCTTCCTGGAAAGCCATCCATCCACGAATTTCCTGCCGGGTGCATGCCCGATGAAGAACAGAATGCAACTTGCGAAAAAACACCCGGCTACCCCGAATGAAATTGCGAGAATGAGAGAAAGACCACCGATCATTGCCCAGCCTGCCAGGACAACGAATAGAACATCTCCAGGAAGCGGTGGAAATAAAGTCTCAATAAAGGCGATTATTCCAAGCAGTGGTCCGGCCCAGATTCCGGGTGGGTTGTTCGCCAGATATTCAAGAATATACTCTATCACTGATTTCCCGGACTTTCAGATGCTGCTTCGGGAATGGAGCGGGTGACAATTGCCATGACCATGCAGCCCAGCCCCTTACCTTTACCAATATCTCCGAGAGTGTTTGTTGTTGTGCCTTTCACCCAGATTGTTTCCGGACTGACATTCAGTATTCCTGCAATCCTGCTGATTATTTTATCTCGGACAGGAGCGATTCTGGGCAAATCGGAAATAACGGTAACATCGATCTGTCTGATAATCCATCCGTCTCTTGAAATGAAGTTCCGCGCTGTCCGCGTTTTTCCATTTCTCATCTTCCGACGGGAAAAGAATACCGATATCTCCAAGCCTGGAGGCGGAGAGGAGCGCATCGGCAATGGCATGTAACACGGCATCACCATCGGAATGTCCTGAAAGTCCCATGTTTCCATCAATTCTGCATCCTCCGACAAGGAGAGGTCTGCCTTTGACAAAGGGATGGAAATCGAGTCCGATTCCGTTACGTGATTCTGTCTTTTCAGATATAAGCGACTCAACAATCGCGAAATCAGATGGATCGGTAAGCTTCATGTTCCTAATATCTCCATTAACTGCAAGAATCTCGTGACCGGCCTGTTCCATCGCAGAACACTCGTCTGTAACGTCTGTTGCAGAGGAAAGAACTTCTTCAAGTATATCCAGTCTGAATCCCTGAGGTGTCTGGCTCATTTTCAGATCGTCTCTTGGAACAGTTCCGCTGACAAAGCTTTCAGAAGATATTCTCTTAACTGTATCTCTGACTGATACCACTGGCACTGCTGCTCCGGTCTCCTCTGTTCCCTTCATGACCCGCTGAATAACCCCTGCGGATACAAGAGGACGCGCGGCATCATGAACCAGAACCCACATATGAGAATCCAGTGCCCTCAAACCCTCCTGAACAGAATCCTGCCTGCGTATGCTGCCAGGCACAATCCTTATTTTTTCTGAAGGTTTCCAGAATGGTTTCCACAGATCTTCATCCTGAGGTAATACAACTACGATTTCACTGATCGACGCTATACTGGAAAACGTATCTATTGACCAGTCAATCAGAGGTTTACCTCGAAGTTTAAGAAACTGCTTGGGTATATCGGAGGCAAATCTTGACCCTGTCCCTGCAGCAACAATTACGGTTCCCCAGGTTTTTCTTTGCATGCTCCCCGGTTTTCTGTGTATTGCTTTACTTCATTGGCTCCTGATTGCTATCTCTATCGTTCTGCTGAATCCTGGCGAAGACCATTGTTCCGCCGGAAGACCTGAAAGTAGTATGAGCCTGAACCTCAATCGTATCGCCTATCTTGTCTTCAGCACCTTCAACTACAATCATGGTTCCATCATCCATGAATCCCACAGCCTGTTTGGGATTCCTCCCTTTACGAATCATTTTCAATGAAAGGATCTCTCCTGGAAGAGTAACAGGTCTTGAGGCGGGACCAACCTCCTCAAGATTGATTACGTGATTACCCTCCTTAATCGCGATATCAAGAATATCCTTATCACTGCTGAGAAGAGACAATCCTTCTTTTCGAAGCAAGTCGAGTATACGGAACCTTTCTTTCTCAGGTTTACCGAAATCTCTGTATTCAAGACCACCGGAATTTCCAGCTGTTTCTTCAAGACGTTCGAGGGTTTCGGCCCCACGTCTTCCCCTGCCTCGCTCGATGATATCGTCAGAATCGGACATCTCCTCAAGGTTCCTTCGAATTGAATCGGGCAGAATAAAAGGACCTCTTACAAGACCTGCAAGCACCAGATCAGCCACCCTTCCATCAATAACAGCGGACATATCAACAAGAACAGGAGTATTGACTGTCTCACTCTTTTCTTCCGCGGTAAGAAGATCAAGTCTCTTTCCCTTTGTGAGCGCTACATGCCCAAAAACGTAAGCGAAAACAAAGGGTATCATTACAAGTGGTGTGACACCGGATTCTGCCATAATAAGATTACCCATACGCAAGGCTACGATAACAAGAATTCCTGAAACCAGCCCTATAACTGCTCCAACTGTTGTATAGATTATCTCATCAGCTGGAAGTCTGACGAAGGCCATCTGCAGTAGAACAGCTATCAGCCCAATTCCGATCCCTGCAAGTCCGAACCATGGGGATGGTGAAAATCCATCAAATGCGAATGTCCCCAGCAGGCCGAGAACAAGAATGAAAAGTACACGTACTTCCCAGCCCGAAATCTTCATAACCAATTTCCTCCTTCTTCTGAACTATCTGAGAGAAGGCTCTCTATTGAATCAAATAAATTAAGATAGCCTTCAGCTCCATTACCGGCATTCTTGGTGTTGTCAGAGGCTCCTGCCAGCGTTTTGAATCCCAGATTGAGAGTTTCCCTCAATCTCAAATCGAAATGGATTACCGGTCTGAGTTCACCACCAAGCCCTATTTCACTGCTTACGGTGATACCTTTTCTTACCGGTTTATCAAGTCTGCTGGAAGCAACAGCCAGACAGACACCAAGATCAGCTCCCGGATCCGCAAGACTTGCTCCTCCGGCAACATTTACATAGACATCCTGATTACCGAGATCCATCCCGCATCTTTTCTCAAGAACCGCAAGAAGCATTGGAAGTCTGCGGGAATCCATACCGTTTACGCTCCTCTGCGGATACCCGTATCTTGTAGTACTTGTCAGAGCCTGAACTTCCACAAGGAACGGTCTCGTACCTTCTATGATCGCGGTAACAACAGTCCCAGTTCTTCTGGCATCATCCCTTCTAAGAAAGTAAGCGGAGGCTTCACTGACACTTATCAGCCCATCAGCCGTCATTTCAAAAATACCTAGTTCATTTGTTGAGCCGAATCTGTTTTTCGCGGCTCTGAGAAGACGGTACAAACGATCGCCCTCTCCCTCAAAGTAAATTACCGCATCCACCAGATGCTCAAGAACTTTTGGCCCGGCCAGAGAACCTGCCTTGGTTATATGCCCCACAATGAATGCGGTTATTCCCCGTGACTTACACGTTCTGATAATCTCTGAAGTACAGTGTCTGACCTGGGAAACAGACCCTGGGGCACTGGAAAGATCTGGCGAATAAAGTGTCTGAATTGAATCGACAATAAGCACTGAGCTTCCGGAATTAACCAGATTCCCCAGTACAAGATCGAGATCAGTCGCCGGAAGAATGGTGACTTTCTCATTCATGGATCCGGTTCTTCTTGCTCTTCCGGCAATTTGTTCCGCAGATTCCTCGCCTGTTGAATACAGGACTTCCTCTCCCGCTTCAGCCAGTTTTGCTGAGAGTTGAATCATCAGAGTACTCTTTCCTATCCCCGGTTCTCCCCCAATGAGGTTAACCGAACTTTTGAGTACTCCACCCCCAAGAACCCTGTCAAGCTCTTCAATTCCGGATTGCAGTCTTTCTCCTGATATCTCCGGTATCTCTGTTAATGGTACTGGGCAGATGTTCTGCTGATTGACATATTTCCTTTCAGATTTGACAACCACTTCCTCAACCATTGTGTTCCATGAATCGCAATGCGGACATCTTCCAGACCATGCAGGAGAACTGCCGCCGCATTCGTTACAGATGAATTGGGTCTTCTTCTTGGCCAATCCTTCTCCCTACTTCTCGAATCCTTCTGAATCCACCGGAAAGAAACGAGTTATGTCAGCCCTGAATATCAGATTTACAATTCCGAGAGGACCGTTTCTCTGTTTTCCTATCTTCAATATTGTTTCTCTTCGTAGATAGTCAACCTCAGCTTCATATTCCTCGTCCTGTTCGATGTGTATATCAGGCTGATGCAGGAACATAACCAGGTCGGCATCCTGCTCTATCGCTCCGCTTTCCCTAAGATCGCTGAGTCTTGGAGAACCAGAGCGCTTTGTTGCCATCCTGCTGAGCTGAGAAAGGGCCATCACAGGTAACTCCATCTCCTTGGACAGAGCTTTGAGATCACCGGATATTCTTGCAATCTCCTGCTGCCGGTTCTCTCCTTCTCCACGCATGAGCTGGAGATAATCCACGAAGACCATGCACAGATCTTCCCGTCTTTTGAGACTTCTAACTTTCGCTCGGATGTCCATTGAGCCAATACTGGCAGAATCATCGATAAATATCTTCATCCGCTGAAGCCTGTCAGCGGCTGCCTGAAGTTCATACCAGTGTTCCTGCGCAAGTGTTCCTTCAATGATCGGTTTGGTTCCAATATGAGCGTCTGCGCAGAGCATTCTCTGTGTCAGCATGGTGTCGGACATTTCCAGGCTGAATATGGCGACAGCTCTATCTGTCTCCCGTGCGATGTGAGTTGCCATATTGAGAGCCATACTGGTTTTCCCGATTCCGGGTCGGGCAGCCAGGATTATGAGTTCCCCCGGATGGAATCCTGTTGTCATTCTGTCAAGCTCGTTAAAACCGGTGGACAGTCCTGTAACAAACCCTTTTGTATTCCGCAGTTCCTCAAGATCCTCAATCCCTCTGGACACCAGCTGCGAAATTGGTTTGAATTCCCCCATTGTGCACGATTCGGTAATCGCCATAATTTTACTGGCTGCGCTATCAAGCACATCCTTCACTTCCGCGGTGCCTTCAAGCACTTCCTGAATATTCTCTCTGCTGACCTTGAGCAGCTGACGCAGCATTGCTTTGTCCTTGATAATCCTGATATACTGAAGCACGTTTGAGAGAAGAGGAATATCATCAGTAAGGGATGCAAGATATTCAATACCTCCAGCTTCCTCCAGCATTTTTTTCCGCGAAAGTTCTTCACTTACCGTAACCATGTCAGTTACACTGTTCCTTGCGTCAAGATCACGGCAGGCCTGGAAAATTCTTCGATGCTTTCTGTCGAAAAAATCCTGCGTATTCAAGGCATCCAGAGCCTCAACGGCTAGTTCCTGATCAAGAAGCATGGCTCCAAGTACGCTTTTCTCAGCGTCAGGGCTATGTGGGGGACGCTGCCCCTGCTGATCTGTCATGCCTGATCCTTTTCAGTTCGAGGAAGTCCAAGTTCCAGTAAAAGCTGTTTTAACATCTTCATATCCTCCCACACCGGTCTCCTGAGCGCATCTGTTCGCAATAGAGCAGCCGGATGGTATGTGGGAATAACCGGTATCTCTCCATATCTGTGAATTGAACCCCGGAGCTTACCAATTCCATCTGTGCTTCCAATGATGGTTCTGCTTGCTGGAGCCCCCAGAGTTAGAATAACACCAGGGTTCATGATCTTAATCTGTTCCTCAAGTATCCACAGACAGGCGGCCACTTCATCCTTCGATGGTGTTCTGTTACCCGGCGGTCTGCATTTCACGATATTCGTAATGAATACAGAGGTTCTATCAAGGTCAATCGCCGCCAGAATCCTGTCAAGAAGTTTTCCTGCTCTTCCCACAAAAGGTTTTCCCAGCTTGTCTTCATTCGCACCCGGGCCCTCACCAATGATTACTATCCCGGCAGCAGGATTACCGCCTCCGAATACAATTGAGTTCCGCTCGGCACTTAAGCGACAACCCGAACAATCGCCAACTCTTGTCTTAAGAGCCTCCAATTCGGAATCTATACTTACAGAGATGATATCTCTATCAGAAGTATTCCGCTCTCCGCGAAGTTTACTGATCCACCCTGGCAGTACAAATATCTCATCAAGATCAAAACTCGCAACAGAATTCCAGAACGGGTCAGACTTTCCGGCTTTTCCGGTCTTGCTTTTATCGGTGCAGCTCATTCTCCGCCGGTCCTTTTCATAAAATATCTGCCCATCGCGGCAATCACAAGTTCAGCAGCATATCGTTTTGAGCATCTATGAATCATGAAAGAGGAACCATCCTCGAAAATGATCATTCCTTCATTACCTGTCGCTTCCATACCAATTCCGCTGATATCTCCCCTGTTTATGAACACGGCGCGTGCTCCTTTGCGCTTCATCTTCTTCAGAGCCTTCTCCTCAAAATCCTCTCCGAATTCCAGGGCAAAAGCAAGGACAGGACACATGCATTCAACAGTCTTATTCAGGGTCGAAAGAATATCAGGTGTAGCTTTAAGCTGCAACTCACACTCCCCTGCCCGTTCCATCTTGCCATGCATATACGATGCTGGTTTAAAATCTGACACAGCAGCAGCCATAACCAGCAGATCAGCTTTCCCAACTTCATTGCTGAGAACAGCAAGCATATCTGAAGCAGTTGTGATATTAACTGTACTTACACCCGGAGGATTCATATTACAGGTTGACCCTGTTACAAAAAGCACGTCAGATCCGGCATCTCTGAATGCTTCCGCCATACTTGATCCCATGAGTCCGCTGGATCTGTTTGAAATGAATCTGACATCATCCAGCGGTTCTCTTGTAGGGCCGGATGTAATGATGATTCTTCTGTTTTTCCAGTATTCACGACCAATGAAACTATCCGATTCGAAAACCCTGGCTTCATCGGGAAAAGGCATATTCACAAGTCTGTTTCCTTCTCCCTGAAGTATGTTCTCCACCTGTTTGACTGAGTCCTCAAGCCTGTCATTCCGAACGAAGTAATCGAAAGCACCGATCCAGCCTGTTTCCCAAGCTGCTGCCTTCATACGTTCAAGAATAATTTCAGAATCATCAGTACTTCTGTTGATAAGCCTGTCGCTCAACACTTCCGGAGATGCAGGAAGAATGAAAATCAGAACTGACTCCGGAAAGGCATCTTTTACCTGAAGAGCTCCCTGCACATCTATATCCAGGATTACACTCCGTCCTTCAGCGATCTGCCCCGAAACCCACTCCTCCGATGTTCCATAAAGGTGCCCGTGAACTTCAGCCCATTCAAGAAAGAACCCTTTTTCAATTCTCTTCTCGAACTCCTCCCTGCTGACGAAGAAATAGTCCGATCCATCTTCCTCAGATCCCCTCAAAGATCTTGTAGTCGTTGAAACAGAAAACATCGCTGACCTGAAAGTATTAACCAGATGATGTGCAAGTGTTGTCTTTCCGGCACCGGAAGGTCCGGCCAGTACTACAAGGATACCTCGGGACTTATTCAATATTCAAAACCTGTTCTTTCAGCGACGAGAGGATATTTTTCATCTCGATTATCGAAAGGGACATATCTGCATCATCGACCTTGGATCCCATCGTGTTAATCTCCCTGTGCATTTCCTGAATCAGAAATCCCAGTCTGCGACCGGTAGAGGATTCTTCGGAATTCAGGATCTCCCCTGCATGATCCAGATGGCACTGAAGCCTCTGAACTTCCTCACTGACATCTGACCTGTCAGCAAGAACAGCCAGTTCCTGCATCAGGCGATTTTCATCCAGTCTGACATCATCAAGAAGAATGGAAATTCTCTCCTTGAGTTTGATAAATCTCTCCTGAACATTTTTCTTCTGTTCCTGAAGTATGGGATCTGCAAGTGATCTGATTTCTCTGAAACCATCCCTGAAAACAGGCGTAAGAGCATTTCCCTCCCGCAGACGGCTTTCCTTCAAAGCTTTAAGCGCTTTCTCCAAACACTCACTGAAAGCACTGAAAAGCTCTCCGCTGTCAAGTCCGGATGAATCAGTCATCGATGCTACTCCGGGAAGTCCGAAAAGCGCTCCTGCAGACACTTCATCCGTACAGTCGAAATCCGCTGATAAAATCTTTGCTGCTTTAATGTATTTCCTTACAGCATCAAGGTTGACAGAGGGTAAAGCAGCGTCTTCTCCCTCGATATCAATCCTTACGTTAATCTTTATTCTGCCTCTCTCGAACAACTTAGCGGTAGCCTTCCAGGCAACAGGTTCCTGATTCCAGAGTACGTCCGGCAGTCGTATTGTCGGGCTCATAGCCTTATGATTCACGGACTTTGCTTCAACAGTGACTGAGAAATCATTTTTTCGAACTGTAGCAGATCCAAAACCGGTCATCGATTCCATTAAGTGTCCTTCCAGACTAAACGCTGCCCATCACGACAAGAAGTATATTATACATTATCCTGAGTTTTCACCAATTCCGCAATGAAAGGAAGTCACATTGGACGGTGTTTTTCTCAGTGCGCAGATACCTTATTTAAGGAATCATATACTGGGCAGTCGCTGCAGCAAAATAGGTGTTCCCATACCGAACGGATATGGCCTTGTATTTGGCGATAACATGCTCGTACTGACAGCAAGACCGGATTCGCCAGGACTATGGTGGACCGCGCACAGAGAAATGACAGAACCCGTTTCCCCCGTATGGAGCCATCACCTTGAAGGAGGTGAAGTAAAGGAAATTTCTCAACAGGGATCAGATCGAATGCTGTGTATCCTTTTCGCAAGCGGTCTTCTCTATGGATCAAAGGATGTAAAGCTCATTTTTGAGGCAACGGGACGAAATGCCAATGTTATTCTCATGCGGATGTCTGATAACAGAATTCTTGCCTGCCACAGAAGAATATCATCCAGTAAATGCAGATACAGGACAGTAGCTCCAGGACAGGTTTACAAACCTCCTCCCGGCTCCGGACTTCAACCCGGATCGTGGTGCGATTCAAGTATTCTCAGAAATGAACTGTCAGCAGACGGAGTAACAGCTGAAACGATATACAAATCGCTGGAAGGCGTCGGCCCTGTAACAGCAAGAGCACTGATCAGACATGCCTCGGATACCGGACTTTCTGTTTTCGAATCAGTAAAAATACTGGAGCAGGCTCTTCTGAATGAGGATTTCAGTCCCTGGTCAGGTCCTGAGGGACCACTTCCAATTCAGCTTGGAGAAGGAGAACCAATTGAGAATCCCCTGTCCGGAGAGCTGACAAGCAGGACAATCAGTCTGAAGGATGACAGGATTGATCTATGGACATCAATTCTGCACAGAAGACGGACAAAACTGCAAAAAAGGCTATCGAACATCATGAATGCGCTGGAAACACTTGTTTCTCCTGATACGTTCAGAATCTGGGGAAATCTGCTTCTATCAGAAAAGAACAACTCAAGAAGGGGATTAAAGAGAATATTGCTAACGGATTGGAATGGAGTTGAACACGATATTCCGCTCAAACTATCGAAATCCCTCGTAGAGAACGCCCAGCGTTACTTCAGAAAAGCCTCCAATGCAGACATCGAGGTAAATAATCTGAATGAACATGAAATCGTGATAACAAAGGAGATAATTACACTGGATGCTTCCCTCGCCGAAGCACCGTCGCTTTCGATTGGCGAATTGAACACTCTCCTGGGAGACTATCAGAAGAAAAACAGAAAGAAAGCCAGCAGACCCAGGGAGCATACACCATTCATACTGACCGGCGGCTGGAGATGTTTCGCGGGGCGGAACGCAAAAGATAACGATGAGGTTACTTTCATGATCGGCAAGAGGGGAGATTACTGGTTTCACGCCAGGGGGATTCCAGGAGCGCATGTTGTTCTCAAGCTTGATGGAAAGGTGGACAACCCTTCGGCAGAGGTCATACTTGAAGCGGCAGTGGCGGCAGCAAGGGGGAGTGGAGTATCTTCGGGTGTAGTGCCTGTCGATTATACGAGGGTACAGTATGTCAGTCGTATAAGAAAAGGAAAACCGGGACAGGTGATCTATAAGAGAGAAAAGACCATTTTTGTTGATCTGGACAGGCTGCCAGAAAAAAACAAGTTTTGATCTGAATTCTGAGAAAGGGAGGGGAAACAGTCATGGTCAGCAACTTCACTGAAGAGCACAGGGGCATATTCAAAACAGCGTACTTATTTCGCAACCTGGAACCTGCTGAACTTGAACTATTCATCGATAAGGCAGAATACGCTGAGTGGAACGCCAACAACATAGTAATCCGCGAAGACGATCCTGGTGAGCATCTATTCCTTTTACTGTCAGGTAAAGTACGTATTACAAAAAGAACCTATGAAGGCATTGAGCAGATTCTTGGAATCCTGAGCACCGGTGATTTCTTTGGCGAAATGGTTCTTCTCGATCACCGAAGCAGAAGTGCTTCGGTTTATTCTCACACCAAGATCGAATTAGCCAGAATACCTCATTCCGACATTTCTAATATTCTCACAGACAATCCCAGGATAGGATTGAAAGTGGTGCGTGCTTTCTCCGAAGTTCTTTCACTCAGATTAAGAAACGCAAATGACAAACTGAGATCGCTGCCGTTCATCGAACGAACATTCTGATGGAGAATGATCTGGTCAGGCTTCAGGAGATTGCTGAAGAACTGATCAGCTCCTGCTATTGTCCCTATTCGGAATTTCATGTTGCAGCGGTTATTGAGGACACAGGCGGTAAACTCCATTTCGGAGTTAATGTCGAAAACGCTTCGTTCGGGTTGACCATCTGCGCTGAACGGAGCGCTTTGTTCAAAGCTGTTTCAGAAGGAATCAGAGATTTCAGAAGAATCCTAGTCTACTCACCCGATGGCTGCCCTATTCCCTGCGGTGCATGCAGGCAGGTACTGGCGGAATTCTGCCGGGAGGATCTCCCGATTACAGTAGTTGGACCGGAAGAAACGAAAACCTTCACTCTTGCCCAGCTTCTCCCCCACCGCTTCGAACTCAGTCCTTAACTCCACGCAGTGAGAGGGATATCCGTTTTCTCTTTTCATCCACATCCAGCACTTTAACCGTAACTCTGTCCCCCACAGAAACAACTTCCGAGGGATTCCTGATATACCTGTCAGCCAGCTGGCTGATGTGTACAAGTCCATCCTGATGAATACCCACATCAACAAAAGCACCGAAATTCGTAACATTGGTCACAATCCCGGGAAGGATCATATCTTTCGAAATGTCCTTCATAGCATGAACATCGGCGAATTTAAAAAACTGAAAAGCTTCGCGGGGATCTCTGCCGGGTTTTTCAAGCTCTTCCATGATGTCATGAAGTGTAGGCAACCCTGCATCATCTGTGATAAAATCTTCAAGTCTGATTGAGTGACGCAGTTCTTCAGACTCAATCAGTTCGCTCACTCCTGCTTCAAGGGAATCTGCCATTCTAAGCACGATCGAATAACTTTCCGGATGAACCGCGCTTGCATCAAGAGGATTCTTTCCACCACTAATCCTCAGGAAACCAGCTGACTGCTGATAAGCTGCTTCACCAAGCCGTGGAACTTTCATCAGCTGCTTTCGGGATGAAAAGGGACCGTTTTCATTTCTCCACTTAACCAGATTACCCGCTACTGAGGACGAAAGCCCCGATACATAGGAAAGGAGCTGCCGACTAGCGGTATTTACATCAACACCAACATTGTTCACACAACTCGTGACAGTATCATCAAGGGCTTTATGCAGTTTGCGACTGTCCACATCGTGCTGATACTGCCCGACTCCTATCGATTTGGGATCTATTTTCACCAGTTCTGCAAGAGGATCCTGAAGACGCCTGCCAATCGAAACAGCACCCCTTACTGTGATGTCATGATCAGGGAATTCTTCTCTGGCAACCTTGGAAGCGGAATATATCGAAGCTCCGCTTTCGTTCACCGAGACAACAGAGACTCCACCGGGAAAATCCAACCCCGCAAGAAACGCTTCGGTCTCTCTGCCCGCAGTGCCATTTCCAACTGCAATGAATGAAACACCGTATTGCTTAATCAGCTGAAGAACAGTGCTGCCTGCCTGTTTTTTCTTTTCCTCTGACATGAATGGAAAAATAGTGGTATTACACTGAAGAACTCCCTGTCTATCCAGACAGACGACCTTACAGCCGGTCCGGAACCCTGGATCAATCGCAATAACAGCTTTAGATCCAAGCGGTGCTGCCAGCAGGAGCTTTCTGAGATTCTCCGAGAACACAGCAATTGCTTCATCGTCAGCTGACTCTTTGCTCCTGAGTCTTGTTTCAGTTTCCATCGCTTTCGCAAGAAGCCTGCGATATCCGTCCAGAACAGCCTCCTGAATCAGCAAACCCTCTTCTGACCTGGGATTTTCTATCCAGTTCGATGCAACGATTTCAACTGCTCTTTCTTCCGGTACAGTAATTTTCAGGGAAAGTACATTCAGCTTCTCCCCTCTGAGCATAGCCAGTACTCTATGCGAAGGACATTTCCCGACAGACTCCTCCCACTCGAAATAATCTCTGAACTTGGATCCTTCTTCCTCCTGCCCTGATCTGACGCGGCTTTTAAAAACTCCCTTTCCCCAGTAATATCGACGCATGGATTCTCTCGTCCGGGGAATCTCTGTAAGTTTTTCCGCGATAATATCCTGTGCGCCTGCAAGAGCATCATCCACGGTTTCAACACCCTTTTCCGGATCAATGAAATCCATTCCGTATTCGGAAGGATTCTCGCCTCTCTGAAGCAGTATCCTTTCCGCGAGAGGTTCCAGGCCCTTTTCACGGGCTCTGGTTGCCCGTGTACGCCTTTTGGGACGGAAAGGCAGATAAATATCTTCGAGCGTTGTGAGTGTTTCAGCATCATCAAGTTCTTTCTTCAGTTCATCCGTAAGCAATTCCCTTTCTTTAAGGGAGCGGAGAATTGCCTCTCTTCTATTATCCAGTTTCAGAAGCTGTTCAAGCCGGTCTCGGATAGCCGCTATCGTAACCTCATCCATACTTCCGGTTGCTTCCTTGCGATACCTTGCCATGAACGGCACTGTTGCTCCCTCCTGAAGCAATGAAACAGCCGCAGCAACCCTGTTACTGTTCAAACCAAATTCAGAAGATATCCTCCCCAGGTAAACGTTATTCATGAATTATCTCCAGTCTGTCCAATGGACTCACTGCAGGATTCCGAAGATTCCGGATCACATGCGTATAGATCATTGTGGTTTCGATGCTCTTATGACCAAGGTATTCCTGTATCTCTCGAAGGTCCACTCCATCCATGAGAAGATGAGTAGCGAAACTGTGTCGAAGTGTATGAACACTGGCATGCTTCACCAGCCCGGCAGCCATGACAGCTTTCTTCATTGCCCTCTGAATACTTCCAGGGCTCAGATGATGTCTTCTAACTGTGCCTGAACGCGGATCGGGTGAAAGCCCTCTCGATGGAAACACATATTGCCAGCCCCATTCTTTCCCTGCTGATGGGTATTTGCGAGAAAGAGCATCCGGCATCCATACATCCCCGGCTCCGGAAGCAAGATCATCCTCATGAATTCCTCTAACATGCCCCAGGTGCAAAATCAAATCAGGTTTCACGGCTTCAGCAAGCAGTGTTGTACGGTCATTTCCTCCCTTACCGTCCCGGACGAGTATCAGGTTGTTGTCGAAATCGATATCCTTCACGCGAAGTCGAACTACCTCCATCAATCTCAGCCCGCCACCGTAGAGTAATTGAAGTGCAAGCAGAGAAACACCTGATGAATTTTCCAGAACCTTCATCACCTCCGCAGGAGAAAGAACAACAGGCAACTTTCGTCCACGCTTAGCCCTGACAGTATCTCTGAGACCTTCCAGTTCCATTCCCAGAACATCTCTGTGCATGAAAAGAAGAGCACTGAATGCCTGGTTCTGCGTAGATGCACTTACTTTCCTATCAATAGCAAGATATGTCAGGTAATTTCTGACCCTCTCCGAGCTGCTGGCATCAGCATCAATACCTGCGAGATACTTAAGATATCTCTCTACCCATTGCACATAGCTTTTCTCAGTACGATATGCATAGTGCTTCAACCTCAGACCTTCCCGAACCCTCTCGAGAATATCATCTGGTATAATGACAGTATTGTCAGAACTGGCACTTCTTTTTCTAAACTCAAGATATATCCTGACAGCATCCTCTGCCTGCTCTATCTGCCAATCTTCCCGTCCGTCCTTCCGCAATTGCTCAATAAACCTCAGTTTCGCTTTCTCGTCAGACGGTTCCATATACCGACGTTTCATTGTCCTATAGGCTTTCACCCAACCAGAATAGTACTGGACCCTGTTCCCGGTGACCAACCTGTTTGAACGGAGGTAATCACTATATTCATCAACTACACTCATATCATTTCTCCTTGTATATACACTCTAATTTCTAATTGAATATTACATGCTAATTCGCTTTTCAACAACCCCCAACATAAATCTTGACGGTAGTACATATCTTAATGATACTAATAAACTAAATTGAGTCAGAATAACTATCAAACAATCCTGACTGGAAAGTTTATATAGCTAATAATTGTTATAACTCGTGAATGGAGATACGGTGGCAAAAGGCTTGGATCAATGGAAAAACACCTTGAAACCCCATCAGATAGCAGAAGGAATGAATGCTGCTAGAGCCAACGCCCAAAGATTACTAGATGATGCTGATATTCTACTGAAGTCTGGCAGTTACCCTTCCGCTCTCTCATTAGCAATTCTATCAATCGAGGAATCCGGGAAGGTAAGTATTTTGCGCCAGCTTGCATTAGCAAGGGATGGGAACGAAGTTAAGGAAGCCTGGAAGGCTTATCGCTCGCATACTAAGAAAAATGCTTCTTGGACATTTCCTGATTTCGTTGCGAAAGGTGCTAGAAAGCTTGAAGAGTTTAGAGGAATGTTCAATGATGAATCAGAACATCAAGCTCTGCTGGATCATCTTAAGCAAATCGCTTTTTACACTGATTGCTTAGGCAAGGCTCATTGGTCCCAACCTTCAGAAGTTATTGATCACGATACAGCGAAAGAAATTCTGAGTATTGCTAAACTAATGTTAGGTAAAAGAGTGCATACTACTAAGGAAATAGAGCTATGGATAAAGCATATTCGGCCAGTTTGGAAAGGATCAATGGAATCTATGAAAAATGCCTTACACGAATGGTTTAAGGCTATGACCCAGGAAGGTCTATACGAGGAAGGTAAATTGCCCATAGAACAATTCTTGGGATTAGATTGAAGTTATAACAACCAAATGCAGCAGAGCTGCCGCTTCTTCCTAGAAAATCTTACAGCAGCCTGCTGATTTGAAGCGTTAGCCGGATTATTACACACCCATTTTTAGGAGGCTCTAATTGCTTGCACTTCGCGTGGCAACTGAAGCAGATCTCGAC
>JAIOQY010000029.1 GCA_021108435.1 Candidatus Aegiribacteria sp. | reverse complement strand
TTGTGTACGCCCGTCATGGGCATGAACTAATGGGGTTAAAGTCCCCTACAGGTAATCCGGTGTTAAGTGAGAACTTAACATGAACTGTTAGCCGAAGGCAAGGGCGTTACCGCGAGGTGGGGTCTGAAGGAAGCCGGAGTGCAAACTTATGAGCCGACGAACAGAAATGCCATATAAGGCCAAGCTTCAGGGCAAGGAGGCACAACACGACCGAAGCCCACGGATTGCGAAGTATGGTAAATGGCGCGGTTGCATCAGGGATAACAAGGCAGAAGTCAGCAGAGGCCATAGTAGCCCAACGCCGGCAGTAATGCGCCGGACATGGTGAAGGGCCGAACATCAGGAGAGGAGAAGTATCCATGAACTCTGAGCATACATTGAATCCGAATGGAGGAGTATGCAGCAGGCGTGGAATGGAAGAACTGGCCTCAGATTCTCAATCACAGGGAATGATTTTAATCAAGGAGCTGTGAGTGAGGATTAATTACCCGGCTACCCGATTATGCACAGGTGTTTCGTAGAATTTCAAAACGATTGTTGTCAGATTCCTCATTTCTGCAAACGTAGCGGAACCCGCATTTTTCAAGCACCTTGCATGATGCCAAATTAACAGGTGTTGTATGGGCAATAACCTTTTGCACCTGAATATCGGTGAATGCATTTTCGATAAGCGTCTCGGCTATTTCTGTGGCGTAACCCAAACCTTGCCATGCAGGCATTACCGAAAAGCCTATTTCGACCTCGCCCTCTTCACTCGGGGGTCCGAAATATCCACCTGCGCCCACCAATACTGAAGGCTGATATGGGCTTCCACACCTGACTGCATACCAACCGTACCACCCAATGACTGCCACGCCGCCTTCTTTCAGGCGGTCTCGGAAGAACTCTTGGGCATCCCGATCATATTCACCTGGTGGCCACCCAGGTTCCACCTGAGCATTCAATAGGGATGCCAGACGTTCAGGAGCTTCTAGCTCGGCACAAACATGATCAAGTGTAGCCGCTATCAATTCAAGGCGATTCGTGGACAACTTGATAGACTTTGATTCGTTCATATTGCCTCATCTTTTGATTTGACCGCATAACGCCTCGCATAACCGGCTGGCATAAACTTTTGTGCATAGCGGTGTAGCTTTGACAGTCCGTGTTGATGCGATTGTTATCCTATTTTCTCTTCTTTGCCTTGGTGTACACTAAACCTCGTTCTCTTTTTCCGATGGCAATAACGTAAATAAATATTTCCTCATCATTTACTTCATAGACAAGCCGATAACCTACTGCGCGCAATTTTATTTTATATACATTCTTGAAACCTCGTAACTGGCTACTCGGAATACGTGGATGCAATATTCTTTCTTTCAGCTTTTTCTTGAACTGTGTTTGAGTAGGAGGAGCGAGCTTTTTCCACTCTTTCAGTGCACTTGGTAGAAATTTGACCTTATAGATCATCAATTTCAATTTCTATGGAGTTTTCTTTCTCATGTGCACGATTTATTACGATCTGAGCCAATTCAGCGTCCTCAAGCCTATCCATGAGCCACTCGTAAGTTTCTGCTGGAATAAGATATGCAGTAGGTATATTATGATTCAGAATGGTAATTGGTGAGCCTTCTGCTTCATTTAGTAGCGCAGTTGGATTTTTCTTTAGTTCTGAGATGCTTGCAGAACACCTTGAGAGAACTTGTTCCATGATAACGTCTCCTATTCTGGAATC
>JAIOQY010000028.1 GCA_021108435.1 Candidatus Aegiribacteria sp. | reverse complement strand
GACTGGATCACAAGTGTCGCTGAACTGCAGAAAGCCTTTACAGCGTGATCTCTCGATCTTATTTCATCTTTGTCTTAAACAACTATGCTGGACTAGCACCTGCCAAATGGGATTGAAACCGTTGTTGTTAATCAATCACCACGAAGCGCTGTGTTGCTGTAAAGTCTCCAGAGACCATCCTGCAGAAGTAGATTCCAGGAGATAATTCCCCAATCAGAACATCGTGATACCCCATGGAGTATTCATCCTCATGAATATCACTGACCATTCTTCCTGACAGGTCAAAGATGGAAAGTTCTACTGCCACAGGTTCGGGTAGCCCGAATATGATGACAGGTGATCCTACTACCGGATTCGGTGCGACAGGAAGCAGCACAATCCCTTGAGTAACTGGTTCTGTAGTTTCCTCGATGCTGGTAGGATCCCAGATAACAGTGATGTCGTTTAGAACTGGAGTGGTATCGGGATCGGATGTCTGCAGAATTACCCTGTACTGGATATACTGATCACCATCCGCCAGGATTCCCTCCAGAAATCCGGGAACCTGCAGAGTATCCGACCATGCTCCCATCACAGTTTGGTTGTCAGATGCCCTGACCTGGAACGAAACAGAGGTTCCTGACGGAGTCTGTGAATCCCAATCGATAGAATCCCAGTCAGGGTCACCTTCAGTATCGAAGACACTGGATTCGAGTGAACCCTCGCTGCGATAGCTGGTGAGATCCCACCAGGTGGTGAAGTGAGCACCTCCGAGGATATCCAGAGAGCTATTGCCATCAATGTCTGCGGGATATACTGAAAACGCGTAGTAGAAATCTCCTTCGACAGTATGCTCTGTCCAGTAGACTCCCGGACTCGTGTCGGAGTTCTGCCACCAGGTGATGTCGTTATCCAGAAAAGCTACCGCGAGTACGTCGATGGCTCCATCCCCATTCATGTCAGTAGCATGGACAGCGTGTGCTCCGTCGAATGTGGCGTCTATTGGATGCTCGTTCCAGGATGTACCCGTGCCATCGATATTCTCCCACCAGGTGATCTCGTCGGCGTACATAGTTGTACCGAGGATGTCCATGTCGCCATCACTATCCACATCTTCGGAGAAGACACAGGTTGCGCCTGGGAATGAACCATCAACAGTGTATTCCATCCACGCAGTGCCTGATCCGTCCAGATTTTCCCACCAGGCGATATCACCGTCCAGATAAGCAGCACCAAGAATGTCCATGTCACCATCTCCGTTAATATCCTCCGCATGGACGGACATGGCATCATCGAATGAGCCATCGACAGTGAACTTGCTCCATGAAGTACCCACCCCGTTCAAGTTCTCCCACCAGGTGATATCGTCAGCATATCTCGCGGCACCCAGAACATCCATGTCACCGTCACTATCAATGTCCTCGGAGTAAACGGAATTGGCTCCCTGGAAGTCTGAATCAACGGTGTGCTCAGCCCAGGCTGTGCCCAATCCATTGGTATTTTCCCACCAGCAGATGAGATCGGTTCCTGCACAGAGGACATCGGAATCTCCATCTCCATCGATGTCCTCGCTATGGATACACATGGATGGAAAATAGACATCAATAACATGCTGAGACCACGCCGTACCAGATTCGTCTAGGTTTTCCCACCACGATATGCTATTGGTGCCTGAACTTGTCGCTGTGAGTACGTCTGTGTCGTCATCACCATCGATATCATCAGCGTGTACAAAGATGAGACTAGGATAGTAGCCGGTAATGACATGCTCAACGCAGCCCTGCAACATGATGCAGCCACTGGCGTGAAGCCAGGAGATATCCGTCTCCTGAAAGAACTGATTGCCCCAATCCGTCACGGACCCCCATACTCCAGGGCCACCGGACCATTCGGTCTGCACTGCAGAACCTGCAAATGTCGCTGTAGAAATGACAAAGATAAGCAAGGGAAGGATTCTTCTATACACAGGACACCTCCTGTATATAAATAAATCTTAGATATTAATGCAGATGTCAACCAGATTGATATGCTTGATATCTGGTACCCCGTAGTAGATACTCTTAGAACCTTTGTCTTTTACGGGAGCTTGAGCTTTTGAATTGACACTTGGATTTAACTCGAATCGGTCAAGATAGAGATATCAGTTCATTAAGCTAATACTGATGATATGCACAATATACATTTTGATTATAGCAACTCTACCAGAAGATGTGAAAGATATTATAATTACTTGCAGGAACAATATTAGCGAAACTATTATACATTCAAAGGAGGTGATAAGTATGAAAAGACTGCTACCACTTTTCTTAATCGTTGTATCCTTTACTGCCACAGCATTTCAGATCACATATCAGAATCCCTTCATGGAATACCCGTTTCATACCACTCAGGCAGATGATGGAGTTGTCATCATAGTCATCAATCATTGCGATCCGATTCAGTGGGATTACGGAATTCCTCTGGGTTACAGATCCTTGAGGGAGCTCTGGGACAGCATGTGCAGTGAGGATGCCCACTTCACCGTAAGGGCCGGAGATGAATTTCTGATCTACAGCCAGAATACCCTCTCCTATTCAAAGGGAGACCAGAGATACACCATCATTGTATATCCTGAGGAGCTGTGGGCCATCATGAGCCACTACCACAGGCCACTATCACAAGCAACAAGTGAGGTTTCCATGCAGGCATGGTTCCCGGGCATGGATGAAGCGGAAACAGCATTCATCACAATCCATGATCCTGCTATGTCAGTGATCCAGGTTCTCCTGCAGAGGGCGAGAGAAAACGTTCAGTGAGCTGTGTATCAGCTACTGTGTAGAACTAATCATTCCGCACATTCTAGAACGTATATTTATTCCCCGATTCTGAAAAGTTAAGGTTCAACGCATTTCGAACTCTGTTACCCCATGGTGGAGGTATTTCGAACTGTTGCCATTGCTCGGAATAAGTTCTAAACTCTGAACTTTGGTATCCTGTGGATGCTTTTCGAACTTCTGCAGCTACTCTATAACCACGAATCTCTGAGATAAAGAAAAATCTTCAGATACTATCCTGCAGAAATAAATGCCTGGAGTTAGTTTAGCTAGCTGTACTTCGTATACACCCTGAGGAAACTCTCCCTGAATCGGGGTCGATATAAGACGTCCAGTGAGATCGAAGATTGATAGAGCAACATTATTATTCTCAGCTAAGGTCAATGTGACGATAGGTGGATGTGAAGTCGGATTGGGATAAATTCCTAACATGATAGGTAGTCCATGTTGATCTGGAAGAGAGTATTCACCAATGCCCGTGCCAGTCTCACTCCAGTATATAGCTCCAGGACCACCATAGACTCCCATGTCATTTCTAAGGTCACCAAGAGCTGGCCAAAGCGCAAAACCAGGATTTCCAGGATCTTCTGGATCATTATAAACCGGATCTGGATTACCTCCATCGATGCAATTGGACGACGGAGTCAGGTGGTAAGGGCTCAATCCACCGGAGAAAAACAAGGGATCTTCATCAATATTGCCAGTTCCGGGCCATCCATTTTCGACATTACTGTATTCCACTGAGATCTGATCGTATGGATCAAATATGATGTCATCCCAAACGATACTGCAGGATATATTGCATGAAGTTGAGTCGAGGATCGCAATGGAACGCATATGCAAGGCATCGGGGAATATGTAATTGTGGTTGAATGTACAGTTGGTAACATCAACATCAGAGTATGTTTCTACGCATAGCGCGTTGCCCTTGCAAGTGAAAAAGCTAT
>JAIOQY010000027.1 GCA_021108435.1 Candidatus Aegiribacteria sp. | reverse complement strand
TTTTCTTCTCAACCAAACACTAATTAAATAGAGATTTTATCCTGCCGAAGGTTGTGTGTTCGAGGGAAACCGGTTCATAATCCAACACCAGCTCCGGAGGAATCGTACCCTCCTTCGTTCTCATTGCGAATCCTGCATAGTCTGTATCGTCCTGATATATTTGAAAACCGTAGTTAGGATCTGTCCCATCCACGATATTCTGAACCCAACCCGTTACATCAATTTCCCACCAGTCTAAGATTGACGGTGCTGTTATGGCGGTATACTCAGCAAAACCAGGTTTGTTATTCCAGGTTACAATTAACTCGTCCCAATCAGCGATATTCCGGGCGATAAAGATGTTGTCCGTTGGGAAATCACCATATGAGGAAAAAACCATTAACCGTATAGTAGCGTTATTGATAGTCAACCCGGAATAGGCTGACAGGTCGAATTTAATAAGAACATTTCGCCAATCCTCAGTTGAAATGCAACCGACCTGGAAATTTTGTTCAGTGCCTCTATTAGAATCGGGAGTGTCCTGCCACACATCGGCGTCATCAGTAGGGTAAAGTGTTGTCGAATCAGCAATTGTAATGCTAGCGAATATGACCAGAACGAAAACAGTCAAAAGTGTTTTCTTCAACATAATATCACACCTCCATAATGTGTTAAGCAATAGGAAATTTAATTTCCTGCTATTCTCCAATTTGCTTCCAGGCGGGCTTTCCCTCTCCCAATTTCTCAATATCTGTGCCTGAAAATAATCATACTTCCCGAAACATTCGCAGTCAAACATCGTTGACGGCAGTTGTGCACCATCGCTCCACGCCGGGCATAACTTACTTAACTAATTCATTCACATTATTGTACAAAATAGTATAAAATCCTAATAAATGGCGCCGAATGTTAAGATGTTAGCCCCGGCACCAGAATACCGGAATAGTGCAGATCACATGCGCTCAATAATGGAGTTGCCGAAGCCTGAACAGGATACCTCGGTAACATCCTCTCTGCCTTCCCTCTTCATCAGTCGAGCCAGATCGTATGTAACAAAACCGTCGATTATTGATTTCTCCATTCCGCGCTTTATCATGCTCGCAGCTTCTCCCCAGCCCATATACTCAAGCATCATAACTGCTGATAACAGCAATGAACCGGGATTGACCTTATCCATTCCAGTATACTTTGGTGCGGTCCCGTGAGTGGCTTCAAAAAGAGCGATATCATCCGACATGTTCGCTCCAGGGCCAAGCCCTAATCCGCCGACAAGAGCAATTGCTGCATCAGATAGATAGTCACCGTTCAGGTTCGGAAGAGCAAGAACAGAGTATTCCTCCGGACGTGTCTGGATCTGCTGGAAGATCGAATCGGCAATCCTGTCCTTTATCAGGATTTTTCCCTCGGGCACTTTACCATTGAATTCATCCCAGAGTTCTTTTTCAGTAATGGTTACATTACTAAATTCCCTCTTTGCGAGTTCATAACCCCATTTGCAGAATGAACCTTCCGTGAATTTCATGATATTGCCCTTATGGACCAGAGTGACCGATGGAAGATCATGGTCAACTGCCCATTGTATCGCTTTCCGTACAAGTCTTTCCGTACCGAAGACGGAAATCGGTTTCACGCCGATACCGGAATCGATGCGAATCTGCCTGCCAGTTTTTTCTTTAATTAGTTCAATTATCGCAAGCGCGGTATCACTCCCGCGTTCAAAATCAAATCCTGCATAAACATCTTCAGTATTCTCGCGGAAAAGCATGAAATCCACTTTATCCGCGTACTTGTTCGGAGATGGTACCCCTTTGAAGAACCTGACTGGACGGACGCATGCAAAAAGATCTAGATGCTGGCGAAAGCGAACATTGATGGAACGGAATCGCTCGCAGACACCGTCATCTTTCCCGCATTTATCACATTTTCCGGGATGATACTGCTGGTGAGCACAGTACAGACAAACATGGGTTTCTTCACCTATCGGAGTCGTATAAGGACCTTTTATGGCAACCTTCAGATGCCTGATGGCCTCTACTGTCTCATCCGGAAATTCACTTCCGTAGTGCTGAAGTCCCTGCAGTCCCGCAAACAGCGGACACCAGGCGATCTTCCTTGTTCCTTTATAGGCTTTATTCACCGCCTTATCAACAACATTCTGCGTAACAGGCGTTATATCAAGACCGATTCCATCGCCCCTGAGATACCCGATGATAGGATGATCACCGATAACCGGTTTGCCGCTCTTTATCTCAATCAGATCACCTTCTGGAATACTTACTTCTCTGAATCCCGGCATTTTGGACCTCCTTGTTTTCTGAATAATCAATATTATAATGAATTGTCAATATCTGATTTAAGCTTGATACTAAGGAGGAACGAATGGCAAATTTGAGAAATATTCTTCGCAGAAAGATTCCTTCGTGGCGTGAAGAAGCTCGAGAAATTGTTGCCGAACACGGTGATCATATTGTCTCTGACGTAAAGCTGAGTCAGGTATATGGCGGACTCCGCGGAGTTCAAGGTTTACTCTGCAATACATCTTTCGTTGACCCTGATAGTGGTCTCATTGTTCGCGGAATACCCATTCTTGAACTGACCGACAGGATTCCCGAGGAAATATTCTTCCTTCTTATAACGGGCGAACTGCCCGATGAAGCAGCTCTCGCCAAACTGCAGGAGGAGTACAATGAAAGGTCTGAAGTACCTCCTTATGTATGGAATGTTCTTGAAGCAATGCCGAAGAACTCACATCCCATGGCAATGCTCAGCCTTGCTATTCTCTCCATGCAGAGGGAATCCAGATTCAAAATAGCGTATGATTCAGGAGTTAAGAAACCCAATTACTGGGAATCAACACTTGAAGACGCTCTTATCATCCTGGCCAGAATTCCGGAAATAGCTGCGGGTATCTACCGTATGAGATTTGACAAAGGACCGCGCATTCCCAGAAATCCCAAACTTGACTGGGGCGGTAACTTCGCACACATGCTTGGTTTAAGTGAAAACGATACTGTTTTTGAGGATATGATGCGGCTCTACCTTGTCCTTCATTGTGATCATGAGGGTGGAAACGTAAGTGCTTTTACCTGCCATGTGGTAAACTCCGCTCTTTCGGATCTGTACTATTCTGTTTCCGCAGGCTTAAACGGTCTGGCCGGACCACTTCACGGGCTTGCCAATCAGGAATGTTTGAAGTTCGTCCTCTGGATACTCGACAGGTTCAGCGGAGTGCCCGATGATGAGCAGATAAAGGAAGAGTGCTGGGAAACTCTCGAGTCTGGAAGAGTTATCCCCGGTTACGGTCATGCCGTTCTCCGGGTCACCGACCCGCGCTTCACCGCAGTCTGTGAATTCGGTATGAAACACTTCAAGGAAGATGAGGTTCTTCAACTCGTTCACAGGCTCTTTCAAATTGTCCCTGATGTTCTGGAAGAACATGGAAAAGCAAAGAGTCCCTGGCCCAATGTCGACGCAGGATCCGGAGCATTGCTCTATCATTATGGTATGAGCGAATTCGAGTACTACACAGTCCTTTTCGCGGTCTCAAGGACCATGGGAATGTGTGCACAGGCAGTGATCTCCCGTGCTATGATGGAGCCGATCACAAGACCGAAATCTGTTGAGACAAGCTGGCTTAAAGAACAGGTATCCAGCGGTTGATCGCAGAATCTATGTAATTGCATAATCCCGGCAGGAACCGGAACTCTGTATGTTGTACAGACTAGCCTGGAGGAAATAATGGGGCTCACGGTATCTGAAAAAATCATCAGAGAACACATTGTTGAAGGCAAACCTGAACCCGGAGAAAGGGTTGCCATAAGAATCGATCAGACTCTGACACAGGATGCTACAGGTACAATGGCTTTCCTCCAGCTCGAAGCAATGGGCGTAGACAAATGCAGAACGGAATTGTCTCTCTCATATGTTGACCATAATATGGTTCAGATGGGTTTTGAGAATGCGGATGACCACAGGTATCTTCAGTCCGTCGCTAAGAAGTATGGCGTTAAATTCTCCAGGGCTGGCAACGGCATCTGTCATCAGGTTCACTTCGAACGGTTCGCAGTTCCGGGTAAAACACTTCTAGGGTCCGATAGCCACACTCCTACCGCCGGTGGTATGGGTATGTTCGCGTTGGGGGCGGGAGGACTTGATGTTGCCATTGCAATGGCAGGAGAACCTTTCTGGATCACCTACCCCGGGGTAACAGGTATAAAACTTGTGGGAAAACTTAAAGATTTCGTATCGGCGAAAGACATAATCCTCAAAGTTCTTTCCATAATCTCCACAAAGGGGAATGTTGGCTCCGTAAATGAATATTATGGAGATGGCTTATCGAATCTGACCGCTCAGGACAGAGCAACAATCACGAACATGGGTGCTGAAACCGGTGCAACAACATCAATATTCCCCTCGGATGAGATCACACGTGAATTTCTAATAGCCCAGGGACGTGGAGAAGCATGGAAACTTCTGAAAGCAGACCCGGATTGTATTTATGACAGGATAATTGAAATTGACCTTTCTGAAATCGAACCCATGGTTGCAACTCCGCATTCTCCCGGGAATGTGACAGCCGTATCTGAACTTGCAGGGATTCCTGTTGATCAGGTATGCATAGGTTCATGCACGAATTCTTCTTTCAGGGATCTTGCCATGGCTGCAGAGATACTGCGCGGTAGAACAGTAGCTGAGAATACAGGCCTCGTTATAGGGCCGGGTTCAAGACAGGTGCTTTCCATGATTGCGGATTCGGGTCACCTTGCTTCATTTATTGCTTCAGGTGCTCGAGCGGCTGAAGCTACCTGTGGATTCTGCATCGGCAACGGTATGGCTCCAGGGACGGATGCTGTATCACTCAGGACTATCAACAGGAACTTTGAAGGCAGATCCGGAACTGCAAGCGCAAAGGTTTATCTCGTAAGTCCGGAAACAGCAGCCGCATCGGCTATAACCGGAGAGTTCACTGACCCGAGAACACTCAGGATACCGTACCCGTCCATATCGATCCCGGATACCTTCCCTGATGATGACAGTATGGTCATGGATGAGTATGACCCTGAAACTGAACCGGTCAGAGGTCCCAATATCGGCCCACCGCCCATCAACGACCCTCTCCCGGAAAAACTGACCGGGGTGGTTCAAATTAAGGTTGGAGATAAGATCACCACAGACCACATCATGCCTGCCGGAAAACGGCTTATCTATCGCTCTAACATCGAAAAGTATTCCAATTTCGTTTTTGAAGGAATCGACCCGACATTCCCAGAAAGGTGCAGGAAGAATCTCAGTACTAATCTGTGTAACTTCATAGTTGCCGGCTACAGCTATGGACAGGGTTCAAGTCGTGAGCATGCGGCAATCTGTCCGATGCACCTCGGAGTGAAAGCTGTTTTCGCTCTTTCCTTCGAACGGATTCACACAGCTAACCTGGTTAACTTCGGCATACTTCCCCTCTGCTTTCAAAGTAGAAATGATTATGACAACCTTGAAACCGGGTTTGAACTTGAAGTGCTGAATCCTCGCTTCGGCCTTGCGGAAGGAAAACCGCTGACAGTTATGGATCATACTTCGGGAGGCAGTTTTCAGGTTACACATGACCTTTCAGAGCGCGATATTGAAATGATACTCGCCGGCGGCTTCCTGAACTGGTACCGTCACGCCGGGCATAACTTACTTAACTAATTAATTCACTTTATTATACAAAATAGTATTAAACTTCAAGCATTTGAATTGTCTATGAATAATGCTTTAAAGCAAGTATGCCAGGATGTAATCGATTCGACGGATATAACCTGTGAATTCATCTCCTTGTGTCTTAAGGGATTTCATCTGTTGGGATGAGCATGGTGAAAACATCGGAATCAGTATATATGTCTTCCCAGCAAGTACCGATAATGAGATATCCAGGCTGTGTTTCCAGAAGAAACAGCGGTTCGCAGTTGCCATCGAATGGGATTACATCCATTGCTACCGTGGTGCCGTATTCGTCGAGACGGAGGATAAGAATACCCTCTTCCACAGGGATAGCCCCATCATCATTGACAGAACCAGTCCATCCGGCGAGAAGAAATCCTCCCTCGATTGGAATTCCGCATGTGCAGACTGCATGACCCAGTCCAGCCTCGAATACTTCATTTACGATTTCACCCTCAGTGTCTATAAGACAGATGAGACAGTTATCCTGCATCCCGAATTGATCTGACGACGCTATAACAAGAGTTCCTCCATCATTGGCAGGAAGTATATCCTCTACCACATGAGTCATCTCACCGCCGGTTTCGATCTCCACTGACCAGATCAGTTTTCCGGATGACGATATCCTGTTGAGAAAAAGGAGATTGTTGAAACCGTCTTCATCCGAACCGACGACACAGCCGCCATCCGGCATGGATCTGATGACATCCGGATTCATCCAGTATCCCGGACAGGATATGCTGCGCGACCACAGAGTATCTCCCTGCGGACCAAGCCTGAACAGGAATTTTGAAAGCACTTCCCAGGATTCATAATCGACCAGATCTGAACTCAACCAGTAACCGGAGCCGTCAAAAAGAGGAAGCAGCGAGTTAATGTGATACGATGTTCCTCCGGTAACTGAGAGAGATTGCCCTGAACCGGGGATCCGTATGCTGTCGGAAAGGACTCCCTCAGATGTGAATGTCACTATATCAGAGAATTCGTGCCCGGTACTGTATGATGATACGATCAGAGAAAGCATACCATCCGATGTCCAGCCGGAGCCACGAGGCCATACTGGATCCTCGATATTTCTTAAGATCGATATTATGACAGGATCATCACCGGGGGAAAGAATCACGATCTCTAATGTGAGGGGACACTCAGGAACATGGGATTGCAGGAGTATGCCGCAGGATCCGTCCGGAAGAAGTGTGGCTGCTATCGGAACGTCTCTCATGATGGGCGATCCAAATGTGACTGACTGAGTGAGGATCAAGAGAATATTAATAAGATTCTGCATTTGAATTCCTCCTTTCAGTCTATAATACAATGAATAAGTCCCGATTGAAAGGCTAAGTTTTCAGTCATTCCGACTTGAAACTTAAAGTGGAAAAGCTGTTTTCAGACTTTGCTTACTCAGTCAGGCTCTCTGCGGAAGAACTTGTATGCCCACATGAAATCGCATCCGGCGTTTTCCGCCGCTTTTTCATCGGCATCCCTGTCGCCCACAAAAAGAACTTCCTGTGGAGGGACCCCGTATTTTTTCATCAGATTCTGAAGCATCAGCGGATCAGGCTTCCGGCACCCGCAACCCGAATACGGGACATGCGGGCAAATTTCAATCGTTCCCTCTGCGGGATCGAAACCGAAAGCTTCTCTGACGGTATCCTTCAGCAGGCTGATCGCTGTTTCCTCGCTGAAATAACCCACACCGACGCCACCCTGATTACTTGCGATACCATAGCCCATACCCTGTTCCGAACTGTTAGGAGAAATCCAGTCGTACTCCGCAAGTTTCTTCCTCACACCGGGGTACAGCTTCCATTCACCGGACCTGTTGGGGCAGGGCTGCCCTTCAACTGTACAGAACCTCAGTGTTCCGTCGGCATCAAAAATGATAAGTTTATACTCCATGACCCTCCAAAGCCGGGCATAACTAACTAATTCCCAATAACACACTCAAGCAGAACGTATATATTGCACTTGCGTATGAGCGTATATAGTTGCATTCTTAATTAATGAGGATACATGATTAATCGGTACACGAGAGAAGAGTATTCGTGACAGGAAATCGTTTTGCATGTGACAATCAGATGAAATCGGATAAAGCAGCAGAAGTACGGGAAGTATCCGGTTTATCCCGCCTTGTAGCGATCATTCTTATTTTCATCGGATTGGTTTTGTCATTCCTGGGTTTCCTTGCTACCAGAGGGTGGGAGCAATCGGTAATAGAGAGTGATCTGAAAATCGTTTCACAGGATCGTATTACCGCTCTTGAAGATGGGATTGCTCAGCATCTGCTGTTTCTTGAGATACTATCAGATTTGAGCGAATATATTCCTGAAAGTATTAGTGGAAGTTTTCACGCTGTAACTCAGGCAGCACGGTTTGAACATGACGATATCATACTGATCTGGGTCCCTCATGTGATTAGTGAAGATAGTTCTTTGTATGAGGATTATTATCCAGTTCTTTATACTTCATCAACTCAGCAATACGAACACTATATCGGTTTAGACCTTGCTTCAGATCCCGTATTTGCCGACTGTTTCAAGAGGGCTGCTGCTTCAGGGGAAGTAGTTGCTTCAGGTGAAATGGTCAGCCCGAATCCATTCACTGAATCCGCTGCGGTTCTGCTTGTAATGCCGGTATTCACCGGAAACCTGTACTCGGGCTTATCAAGTTCGACATCCTCTGAACTCGAAGGTTATTTCATCTGTATTAACTTGATACCGGAATTGATAAACCAGTATCTTGACCCGTTTGTGCAGCAGGGCGTGGACATACATCTGTTCGATGTTCTGCCTTCCGGCGAGGAAGAACTGCTTGTTTACCATGCAGCCAGAACCCGTGCAGATCATGGTGAGAGAGTGGAGGACATCAACCTTCTGCTTTCTTCAATACATTATTCTGAAAAGTTTTCTTTCGGGGACAGGGAATGGATCATTGTTTTTACTCCCGCACCAGCATTTATAGCTGAAAGACATTCCGCCCTTCCTCTGGTAATTCTAATCAGTGGCTTGTTTTTCACCGGACTGCTGTTTGTATTCATCAGGGGAACACAGAAGTCAGCAAACATATCGCGGCAATTCGCCATTGAGCAGGCCGCCTTCTCCAGAGAACTTGAAAAAGCTCTAGAAGAGCAGAAGAGCACAGCAGAGAAACTCAGTGAGTCCGAACAGAACTTCATCAGTCTAATAGAACAGTCTCCTGACGGTATTGTTATCTCAGACAGTGATGGAAAGCACCTGTTTACTAATAACAGAATGTGTGAGATCACTGGATATGACAAAAAAGAGCAGGCTTCCATATCAATTGAAGAAATGATACATCCGGGGGTTCTCAAAAAGCACAGGGAAACGTATACCAGGAAAATGCGTGGAGAGGATGCATCGGATCAGTTTGAAAGCGCTATAGTCCGGAAGGATGGCAAGGTGATCCCTGTTGAGTTGAGAGCAACAACCACACTGTGGAAAGGGAAGACATGCACCCTGATCTTCATCACTGACATTTCCGAGCGAATCAAACTAAAAGAGCGCCTTTTTCAGTCACAGAAGCTGGAGACCGTAGGATTGCTCGCTGGTGGAATTGCTCATGACTTTAACAACATACTGCAGACTATCTTCGGATACGTGGAACTTGTTGGCATGAACTTTTCTGAAGGTGATTCTGCTCTTGAGGATATTGCTGAGATCAGGAAAAGTGCCCGAAGAGCTGCTGCCCTCACCACGCAATTGCTTGCATTCAGTCGACAGCAGGCTCTTGCTCCCAGAAATATCGATATAAATGATTTAACAGGCAAATTGATTAAAATGCTGAGAAGGATCATCGGTGAAGATATCAAGCTTGAGTTTATTCCCGGTCAGGGACTCAGTACTGTTTTTGTTGATCCGGGCCAGATGGAGCAGATCCTCATGAATCTCTGTAACAACAGCCGTGATGCCATGCCTTATGGTGGTCACCTTACGCTCGAAACGGAGAATATGCTTATAACCAAGGATTACTCCGACACTCATCCTGAGGTTGAGCAGGGGCACTATATCTTGATTACAGTGACCGATACCGGCTGCGGGATGAAAGAGGAAATTCTTTCGAAGGCTTTCGAACCCTTCTTTACGACTAAAGAGGTAGGCAAGGGCTCCGGTCTGGGTCTTGCTACAGTATTTGGAATCATCAAACAGCATAAAGGGTTCATTAATGCCTACAGCGAAGTGGACAAGGGAACTTCGATCAAGATATATCTGCCTCTTGTGGAATATCCCGTTGAAGAGACTGAAAGCAGTATCCAGGGGGAAGTCGTCGGCGGTACTGAAACTGTTCTGGTTGCTGAAGATGAAGAGGAGGTTCGCATTATCGCCGCAAGGATTCTGAGAAGAGCCGGTTATACTGTTCTGGAAGCATCGGATGGAATCGAGGCCATTGAGCTGATAAATGAGAACCCGGACAGAATATCTCTGGCTCTGCTTGATGTGGTTATGCCGGAAAAGAGCGGTAAGGATGTTTACATGGCGATACAGGAGATTGCTCCGAATGTCAGAACTTTGTTTACAAGCGGATACAGCGCTAATACAATCCAAACACGGTTTGTTTTTCACGAAGGAATGAAACTCCTTCGTAAGCCTTATGCTCCCGATGTTCTTCTCAGCGAGATTCGTAAAACCCTTGATGAGTAATTGAGCTTCATACCTGTATGTTGAGTACTTGACGATTGATCTTGAAATTGTATATTCGGAATAGTTCCGATTATGAATAGGAAAGTGATGAAGCAATCAGCAGTTCGGCGGATGACAAAGCAGAGGGTTATTGTTCTCGATACTGTCAGGTCTCTTGGATCCCATCCGACCGCCTTTGAAATTTTCGAGAGAGTTCGGCAGGAACTTCCCGGAGTAAGCCTCAGCACTGTATACCGTAATCTCAGCATCCTTGTTGGTCAGGGCGATATACTCACTGTCCGGGGTCTCGGTCAGGAAGTTCATTACGACCACAATTTGCACGATCATTGTCATGTGCAGTGCCGTCTCTGCGGCAAAGTTTCCGATATACATACTGATTTTATTAATCCCTCTTGCATAAACCAGCACAATGAGGAAGGATATATTATTGAAAATGTGCTTATTACTTTAATAGGTGTTTGCCCTGAATGCGCTAACAGGATGAAAGAGGAGGATACAGATGCATAGAACATTTGAAAAGAAGTATTCCGGAGAATCGGACAACTCACCGAAGTATTCTGTTGGAGATATGGTTACCGTTAGAAGCCCAAGACATCCTCTCCACTCGAAGCATGGAAAGATAGAGAAAGTGAACGTAAAACCTGGTAATGTATTCTATGATGTGATAGTTGATAAAGTAACGAAACACCTGCCGGAGCGGATGCTGTTTCCGGTAGAGGAGAAAGCGAAGGAAGCGGAGGAAAATGATGAGAGTAAAGGGAACTGAAACCGAGAAGAATATCCTCAAAGCTTTTGCGGGAGAATCGCAGGCAAGGAACAGGTATACTTACTTCGCATCTCAGGCGAAAAAAGACGGATTAGTCCAGATTTCTCAAATCTTTGAGGAAACTGCAAATCAGGAGAAGGAGCACGCTAAAAGACTCTTCAAGCTGCTTGAAGGAGGCGAACTCGAGATAACTGCGGGTTTTCCGACAGGAATTATAGGCAGTACTGCAGAAAACCTTGAGGCTTCAGCTGCCGGTGAGAACTACGAGCATACTCAGATGTATCCCGAGTTTGCGAAAACTGCGAGAGAAGAAGGTTTCGATGCAATAGCCGTGATTTTTGAGTCGATAGCAGTCGCGGAGAAGCAGCATGAAAAGCGCTATCTGGACCTCCTTGACAACATAAACAACGGCAGAGTCTTTAAAAGAAACGACGTAGTCATCTGGCGCTGCCGGAACTGCGGCTATCTCCACGAAGGTACTGAAGCTCCTGAATTATGTCCTGCATGCGCTCATCCGCAGGCTCACTTCGAACTGCTTGGCGAGAACTGGTAGAAAAACAGAATTAGGTTTCAGGGTAGCTTCAGGAAAGGAATAAGGAAATGACAAAGAGAATGCAGCTATACGAGTGCGAGAAATGTGGAAATATCGTTGAAGTGCTCCATTCAGGAGTTGGCGCTCTTGTTTGCTGCAACGAACCGATGAGGCTTTTCGAGGAGCAGACCGCTGACGCGTCCACAGAGAAACACGTTCCTGTAATAGAGAAAACGGATGAAGGATGCATCGTTAAAGTGGGGACAGTTCCTCACCCGATGGAAGCGCAGCATTATATCGAGTGGATCGAACTGATAGACGGCAGCAATGTGTACAGAAAATACCTCAAACCCGGTTCTGCCCCCGAAGCTGAATTCAAGGTAGCGGATCTTGATGATGTAACTGCCAGAGAGTACTGTTCGATTCACGGACTCTGGAAAGGCTAGAAAATGCTTAACAGTAAAATTGAAAAAGCAATAAACAACCAGATAAACGCGGAAATTTACTCTTCCTACCTGTATGTATCCATGAGCATGTATTTCGAATCAGCGGATATGAGTGGTGCGGCAAAATGGATGAACGCGCAGGCACAGGAAGAACTTGTTCACGCTGAAAAATTCATGAACTATGTGAATGAAAGAGGTGGAAGAGTTGTTCTGGAAGCGATAGAGAAGCCTCCGGTAGAATGGGAATCCGGCCTTGCGACTTTCGAGGCTGCCCTGGATCATGAACGAAAAGTTTCTTCGCTTATTAACGAGCTGGTTTCACTCGCAAGATCAGAAAACGACTATATGACTGACAATTTCCTGCAGTGGTTTGTAAGCGAACAGGTGGAGGAAGAAGCCTCGGCGGGTGAAGTTGTCAGGAAAATGAGACTGGCGGGAGAATCGGGCGGCGGAAGATTCATGATCGATAAAGAACTGGGACTGAGAGTGTTCACACCTCCAGCAGCGTTGCAGGAATAGGAGAAATGCTATGGCAAACGAATTTAATGCATTCGAGGTTCTGACCATGGCGGAGCGGATTGAGACCAACGCGCAGAATTTCTATCTACAAGCCTCAAAAATGGTGGACAATCCGGATATATCCGAGCTGTTCTCGAATCTGGCCGCCTGGGAGAAGGAACATGAATATCTCTTCATCAACATGAAATCCGGTCTGTCCGAAGATGAGAAAGCTTCCACAGCAATCGATCCCTATAACGAACTTATGCTCTACCTCACGGAAATGGCTGATGAGCATGTGTTCGTAAGAAAGGATCTTGATCCTGCTTTTGTGATTGCTGACAGATCGACTCCTGAGGAAATAATTGATCTTGCGATTGAATTTGAGAAAGAATCCATACTGTTTTTCCTGATTTTGAAGAGACTCATGTCGAAGAGATCCGGTTCTGAAGAAATCCAGAAGGTCATCGACGAGGAAGTGGGCCATATGGCTTACCTTGCTTCGAAGAAAAGGATATTGAGAAACAGCTGAACTGTTGTGTAATGATAATTAAGGAGGAAATCCTTTGAGCGCTTTCAAGGCTGTTAAGCTGACAGAAAAAATATACTGGGTTGGTGCTGTTGACTGGGCTATAAGAGACTTTCACGGTTACAGTACCAGCAGGGGAACTACGTACAACGCATTCCTGATACTTGCCGATAAGATTACTCTGATCGATACCGTTAAGAAGGCCTTTTCCGGTGAGATGATGTCCAGAATTTCGTCGATCATCGATCCGGAGGAGATCGATTACATTATCAGCAATCACTCGGAAATGGATCATACAGGTGCTCTTCCCGAGACTATTTCCACCGTGCATCCTGAAAAGGTATTTGCTTCACCCATGGGGAAAAAAGCGATTGCAGGCCATTTTAACTGGGATCCTGATATCATTACCGAAGTGAAGACTGGAGACAGTATTTCCCTTGGAAACATGAGCATGACCTTTATTGAGACCAGAATGCTTCACTGGCCGGACAGCATGGTTTCCTACATTCCGGAGGAAAAGATCCTGTTCAGCCAGGATGGTTTTGGCATGCATCTCGCATCCTCAGAACGCTTTGACGATGAGCTTCCGTTGCACATTCTGGATGAAGAAGCTTTGAAATACTACGCCAACATACTGATGCCGTTCTCTCCTCTCGTAACCAGACTGATAGATCAGCTCGGGGATCTGGATCTGGATGTAGATTTGCTCTGTCCGGATCACGGACCTGTATGGAGGAGTAATATTAATCACATCATAGGTAACTGGGCGGAGTGGGCGAAGCAGAAACCATCCATGAAAGCTGTGATCGTCTTTGACACTATGTGGCATAGCACTGCCGTGCTTGCTGACGCTATTTGTGATGGTCTTGATTCACAGGGAATCTCTGTCAGAGTGATGCCGCTGGCCTCAAGCAGCAGAAGCGATGTCGCTACAGAGGTTCTTGATGCAGGCGCGCTGATTGTCGGCAGCCCTACCATCAATAATCAGATATTCCCAAGAGTGGCTGACTGCATGACTTACCTGAAAGGTCTGAAACCTAAAAATCTTGTTGGAGCAGCTTTCGGTTCATACGGCTGGAGCGGAGAAGCAGTTGAACAGCTTGAATCCATGCTTGGTGAAATGAACATACCGCTTGCTTCGGAAGGGCTCAAGATCAACTACGTTCCTGACACTGAAGCCATGGAGAAAGCAAGGGATTTCGGCGTATTGATAGGAAAGAGAATTATTGAGCTGGCAGGAGAATCAGGATGATAGACATCAATGCCATGTTCACACTGAGTTATGGTCTTTATGTAATCGGTTCGAGATCCGGCGGTCGGATCAACGGACAGATAGCCAATGCGGTCTTCCAGATAACGAATTCACCGATGCGAATAGCTGTTGCTATCAACAAAGAAGAACTTACACATGAATTCATAAGCGATACTGGTGTCTGCTCAATAAATGTCCTGAGTGAGAAAGCCGATCTCCCCTTTATCGGGCAGTTCGGATTCAAAACCGGCAGAGAAGTGGATAAGTTTGCTGATGTTCCCTTTACACTTACTCCTTCAGGCTGCCCGTGTCCGGATGAAAACATACTGGCATGTATAGACCTTTCAATAAAGAACAGCCTTGATGCAGGTACACATACTCTGTTCATAGGGGAAGTGACCGATTGCATGATCACAGGTGAAGGAACACCGATGACATACTCCTTCTACAGAGAAGTGCTGACAGGGAAAACACCTCCAACCGCGCCTTCACATATTGCCGAAAAGAAAGAC
>JAIOQY010000026.1 GCA_021108435.1 Candidatus Aegiribacteria sp. | reverse complement strand
TGAATGCCCAGCCGAAAGGAACCTTGAACTGACCGGCTTTTATGGAAAGCTCGGGGACGATGTCCATATTAAGGAACGCGTCACAAACCTGAATTGAGGAATTCCCGTTATAGGTGTTGAACTGTGTTCCTACGCAACCGTAAACATTGTCATTGAGCCTGGCCGTGAAGCTGGTCCAGTTGTAGCCCCTGAAACTGTTCGCCGGGTCATGATCCTCGGCACCGAACATGTAAATCCATGCCTTTGTATAACCGTTGATACCGAAAGTATCGGCACAACCACCGTCAAAAGTGGATCCGGCAAAGCTAAGAGTTGCTATAAGAGCAACAATACAAAGTGCGTATTTCATTACGCTCCTCTCGATAATTATTTGACCAAACCGCAGTTACTAACCTGTACCCCGGTAGTTTCTCTGCGACTACTCCCCGCACCAAAGTTGAGAAATTATACTACCAGATAAGAGAAATGGCAATTCTATTGCAAATTGGTATTCTTTTCAGGAAAATAGATTATGTGTTTTGAAGAATCGGTTCTGATATTTTTCGCTCTGCTTCTGGGTATGATCACAGGCAGTTTTCTTAATGTTGTTGCCTGGAGAATTCCAAGGGGAGAATCCATAATTCATCCCCGCAGCAGCTGTACATCATGCGGTGTTATGATCAAGTGGTACGATAACATCCCGGTTCTCAGCTGGTTCATATTGAAAGGCAGGTGCAGGAACTGCGGCGGGCATTTCTCTATCCGCTACGCGCTTGTCGAGCTGATAACAGGATTGCTCTTCGCGGGTGTTGTGCTGAAATACGGCGCAGGAATACTCTTTTTCCGAGACGCTGCCTTTCTGTCTTTACTTGTCTGTGTGATTCTCACGGACATCGATCACTGGATTATCCTGGATTCGGTAAGTATAGGAGGCGCGATTGCCGGAATTGTATTCTCAATCCTTCCCGGAGGCATCGGAATTCTTCGTTCTGTCAGTACTGCTTTCGGGGCCTTTCTGCTTTTTCTCCTGATCAGACAGCTCAGCAAACAGATCCTGAAGAAGAAACCTGGTTACGCTATCGCTCCGGAAGGATATGAAGACGAAACGGACGAATTCCAGGGCGGCATGGGCTGGGGAGATATTAAACTCGCTGCGATGATAGGAGCTTTTCTGGGTCCTTCTGCTACAGCAGTAGCTCTCTTCATTGCTTTTCTAACAGGAGCTCTGACTGGAATTGCAGCCATGATAGCAGGACGCAACAAGAGAATTCCGATACCATTTGGTCCTTTCCTAGCTTTTGGAGCAGCGGTATCTCTCTTTTTCGGTCAGGAAATCTGGTCGCTGTACCTGACCATTGGTCTTAACTACTGATATGCCTTCAATGTTTGAGACGGATTCAAGTGCAGGCATGAAACGCAACTCCTCGAAAGCCATTGTTGTACGAGACGGAAGAATACTGCTGACGGTTAACAGCGATGACCAGGGGGATTTCTATCTGCTTCCAGGCGGAGGTCAGAAGCATGGTGAAACACTGCACGAGACATTGAAACGAGAAGTTCTGGAAGAAACAGGATGGACAGTAACAGTTGAAAAACTCCTTCTTGTTCGGGATTATATCGGAGCCAATCATGAATTTGCACAATGGGAGGCGGATGCTCATCAGACGGAGTTCATGTTCGAAGCCCGGCCAAACCGTCGTCTTGGCAAACCTCTCCTTCAGGACGCCTGGCAGACAGGAATGGAGTGGGTGCGAATCGACAGGCTCGATGAGATTAAATTGTATCCCTCTGTCTTGAAGAAAATACTGCCGGAGCTTTTGTCCGGAACGTACGAAGGACCGCTGTATCTGGGGGATGTGAACTGAAGAAAACAGGTTTGAAATTCAGTATTATCATTTACTGTAGGTTTGTGTATTATAGCTATTCAAATGTACTATGGGGGAGGGAATTAAAGCTTTCTACAGCGACAAACTATGGATAATTTCGTATTCATATGCCATTCCAGCCAGGACTCAAAACAGGTTAATCAAATAGTCAACTATCTTGAATCCAGAAGTATTCACTGCTGGATTTCATCAAAGGATATACCGGCAGGCGCTGACTGGGCAGAAACGATTTACGAAGCCATATCTCGTGCATCCGCGGTAATACTCCTTTTCAGCAGTAACGTCAATAAATCCTGGCAGATAAGGAATGAGCTTGATATTGCAACTAACCTTAAAATTCCCATTATACCAGTCAATCTGGATAATTCCGAGATTTCAGGTGGGATCAAATACTTTTCAGATTCCCACCAGTGGCTGGATACGACCGGCAGCAGGAAACAGATGCTCCGAAAGTTAACAGCTGCAATAAATGGCATCTACTCCACAAATATTGACGAAGAAATCACCCCTGAAATCCAGAAAAGACATAAAGGTCGTATATGGAGCTGTGTAATCGGTGCCACCCTTATCCTGGCTGCTCTGACATATATACTTGCTTTCAGCAATTCAACTCCTGAGGAATATGACGATCTGCTCAATCTTGTTGTCGGAGGTACTGATTCATGGGATTACGCGACTGACATTCACACAAGACCTGATGGAGGTTTCTTCCTTGCCGGTACCTGGGACTGGGGGTTCTGGAGTGAGGTCTGGGTAGCGCGTTTCGACAGCACCACAACCTTGCAGTGGTCCTGGTCAGATTCTCTCTCCGGAGAGGACAAACCAATGCTTCTTCCTACTTCAGATGGTGGCGTGATTACAGCATTCGGTGAATATGCTAATTTCGAGCATACCGGATTTCCGATAAGAGCTGTCAGGCTGAACAGCATGGGTGAGGAAGTATGGACACAGCGATGGTGGATTGACTGGACCGGAGCCGTACAACCCATTCTCAGATCCATGAACTGGGATTCGGATAGCCTTATCATTCTTTCCTTCACAATGAGGTACCTGAACACTTCTCTGTGCAGCGCTGTCCATCTTATATCATTCAACTCTTCAGGGGAAGATATGCTTTGGGATACTCTCACACATGAAAGCGAAAGCTGGGATCTGCTTCTTCTTGAAGACGGTACTCGTCTACACATTTACAAAGACTATGTATCCAGTGCCAGCGGAATTGAGCTTCTTTCCTCTACAAATGAAGTGATCCAGCAGATAATTATCGGCGATAAACGAGCGCAGGCAAGCTGTGGAGCAATTCTGCCTGATGGAAGCTTTCTTGTACTGCTCACAAAAGATCACTTTGGTGCAGGCAATGGAGATCTGTCTATTATGAAATTCTCAGATGATCTAGTACTCACCTGGGAAAAATCCTACGGTGGTGACATGTACGATGTTGCTTCTGATATCCTGATCCTGACGGATGGAGACATTCTTGTTTCAGGTGCAAGCAAGTCATTCGGTGACGGAACCTTCGATGGATGGATGCTTAGACTGGATGAAAATGGCGGTATACGCTGGCAGACTGTTATCGACATGAGTGGAAACGATTATCTCAGCAGCATTTCAGTAAATGAGACCGGGCATATTTATGCAACGGGTTCAACCACGAGATATGGGCAACCGGATGCTTGGATCCTTAAGTTGACTCCTGATGGTTTCTTCAGGGAACAACCGGTATTAGGGCTTGATGTATTTACTGAAGACTGGGAACGGGGATTCATCGATCAGAGCATCTGGCTCATGAGTTACAACAGAAACTACGCGCCGGAGCTTCTTACAGATACGATTAACGGCAATATCTCCCTTGATGCCAATAATGTAGCGCTAATTTCGAGAAGAGCATTTCACCTGGCGCCAGGATTATCATTATCAGCTGAAGTTTCTGTACCGGACAGACCCGGCGCTGGAGGCTGCAACTGGCTTGCGATTGGCATAACCCTGAAGGATGTAGGAGCCTTCCAGACCGATCAGGGAAAAATTGCAGACAGTGAACTTAGATGGACCTATACAGAAGGTATCAATGAACAGCTACGAGAGGTTTGTTCAACATGGTCCACGGATAGCACGATGATGTCAATATGTGAACCTGAATCCATCTGGCTTGAGCGCTCGGAACCGCAGCTTATGATGATAGAAACATGTACTGACTCTGTAAGATTCTGGCTGAATGACAGTCTCTTCAACAGTATTCCTTCCCCGGGAAATACTGCTGACTCGATCAAAGTCTATCTATGGGGAAGTTCATCAACCGTTCCACACCGCATCGACAACATAAGAGTGTTCAAGAGGAGATGGTAACTCTGAGAGACAAAACTCGATCTATCGTGTTTCCCTCATCAATCATACTGTTCATTATGCTCTTTTCATCCATAACTCTCAATCAGTCATTTGCTGAAATACTATTCACGGATGATTTCTCAGAATCACTTGACGATAACTGGATACTCTTCGGTGAACCTCTGCCGATACTCTGTGACACCATGGGCCTCCCTCCCCCCTCATTCGATAACAACGGTGACACTATGTACAGTAGCGGAGCGTTCTCCCGAGAATGCTTTGATTATGCCGGAGGACTGGTTCTGGAATGTGACATCTATGTAACATCCAATCCCAGAGGAGCCTGGATATCCGGTAGTATCGGCCTTTCTCAGGTTAATGAAGGGGAATATGGACCTACCAACGCTGAAATACCGGAAATATATCTGGGTTACAATTATTGTGGTGAAGCAAACTGGGGATGTCCTCACCTGCAGGGGGAGATAGGTTTTTCGCTGAGAGCTTCTTCAAGCTCTCTTGAATACAATGTTTTAGTACACAGGAATGAATTCCTCGACTCCTGGCACAGATTCAAGATAGTTCTCGAACAGGATCTTCGCGCATCCTTCTATATCGATAGTATTCATATTTATACAACGGAACTCAGTCTATCTCCCGACCTGGGTCCACTCTCCATTTATCTTGGAGATCGGTCCAACAGCTATGGGAGGGTCTATCATGACAACCTGATACTCAGGACTCCAGAGTAATTCTAACAATGCTTAATACTGAAAAATACATAAGTAAGGAAATGACAGTCCCCTATATCCAGAAGCTGATAGGTAGAGGTGAATATCTGAAAGCCTATGATCTGGTTTCAAAACTTCTGACTGATATCGGAGTCGAAAAGATCGAAATTACCAAACTTTATTCACGTTGTGCATCCAAACTTGGAATGAATCAAGATGCTATCAATCGCCTGGAAAGATCCATGCAGAAGTTAAGCAATCCGGATCCGGAATTGAATGCGCTTCTTGGCAGTTTCTATAAAATACAGTGGATAGAACTCAGTGATTCAGATCCTGCTCATGCAGAGCAAGCACTAAAACATTCCTTTTCAAACTACCTGAGAAGCAGGGAGATCGGAGGTAATTTCTGGAGCGCCATTAACGCTGCTACCCTTGCATTAACTTCGGGTGAGCGAGAACTGAGTATTAAACTGGCTGATGAAGTTATCAAAGAGTGCTGGGATGAATACAACAGGCATGGTACTACAAGTACTTTCTGGATCCCCGCTTCGCTTGGAGAGGCGTATCTTGTTAAGGGTGAGTTCAATTTAGCTATTAGATGGTACAAGGCCGCAAGGAGTCACATCAGTAACAATCTTGGCTGGATAAAAACTACAAGAAGAAACTCTCAACTGCTTCTCAATGTCCTGAGACCGGGCGATGAACTGATAGATCAGATTATGAACAGTATACCGAGGTTGAGAGTAGCAGTTTTCGCAGGTCACAGAGTTGATAATACAGACCAGCTGAAACTGAGATTTCCACAGGAAATATCCGATCGTGTTAAGATCCGGATGCGGAAGAAACTCAGCAGTCTGCGGCTCGATATTGGAATAGCATCGGCGGCTGACGGTGGAGATATTCTCTTTCACGAGTGTCTTCAGGAGATGGGAAAGCAAACTCATGTCATACTGCCATCACCTGTTAACCACTTCATGGAGAGGCTTGCTGAATCTGCCGGCAGGGAATGGACGGATCGATTCAGAAGTGTGATTGATAAGGCTGATCGAATCGAAATTTCTTCTGCTTCCAGGTTCGAGAGTGACGGAGAAGGCATATATACACTGTGTACGGATTTTATGCTTGGCACAGCTCTCGACATCGAAAGAACGTATGACGCCGAGCTTATTCCAATTGTTGTGTGGGACGGACAGACTACTGGTAGAAGTGGCGGAACCAGCTATGTTGTATCACGATTCAGCAAACTTGGATATACTCCGGAGAAGATCCCTTTGTCGGATCTTGTGAAACAAAAAAAGCCTGCAAAACAGTATAAATATCTCCCGGAAAAAGAATACTCGTATACTAATCTTGGAATATACGAACCAATGGTTAGACCTATCGTAGCGATAAGCACAGGAATGTCAGAGGTATCAGAAGAAAGGAATGCTTCACTTCTGAATACCCTCGCAGAGAGTGTATTCATATTATGTGACGAGAACTCCATTAGGATCCTTCATAGCGGCTTTCTATCAGGAAAGATTTATATGGTCTTCTCAACGATAGAGGATGCCATGAATTTTGTAGAAACTTTCCTTGTCATCAAGGACACCCCGTTGTATCACTCACTTGTAATGCATGCGGGAATCATAATAAAGACTGAGTCAACTCTGTCTGGAAAAAGGGATTTCTACAGCCGAGAAATTGAGGAAGCTCTTTCACTGATCATGAGTCTGAAAGCACCTTCGAACATCTGCACAATGCAGATAAAAGCATTAATCGCGGTTCATCTGGAATCTGATCTTAACTTTCAGTATCGCGGACTCTTTGAAACTAATATTGGAAATTTACTAAAGATATTTGAGTTTTTCATATAGCCTCTAAAGCCATTGCACATTTGTCTTCATTACTTATAAGACATTACTGGTATTGGAAATGCTCTATTTCCGATTAACTATATCAATTTGTAATCGAAAGGTAATCCACCTGAAATTGCAGAGTCGCTCATATTCTGTAATTTCAAAGGAATTCCAAATATATTAGTATTACTGGCTAATATTATTAACAATGCTGAATGAATCGCTCCAGCCGTAATTGTCATTTCTATCAATTGCCTTGAGTTGATATCCTGATCCTGCGGTCCAGGATGCATCAAGCTGTGCTGTTCGTCCTGCATAACCGTCGTTATCAGTCCAACCATGATATAATCCCATATATGTACCATTTTTGTATATCTCGAACATCACTTCTGAACCAGTAGCACCTGTCCACTCAACATATGTCCCAGCTTCCTGATACTCCCACTCAGTAGAACTGTTTGGATGCGAAATGTCTATCGAACCTCCGGAGCCTCCCCCGACAATGCTGAATGAATCGCTCCAGCCGTAATTGTCATTTCTATCAATTGCCTTGAGTTGATATCCTGATCCTGCGGTCCAGGATGCATCAAGCTGTGCTGTTCGTCCTGCATAACCGTCGTTATCAGTCCAACCATGATATAATCCCATATATGTACCATTTTTGTATATCTCGAACATCACTTCTGAACCAGTAGCACCTGTCCACTCAACATATGTCCCAGCTTCCTGATACTCCCACTCAGTAGAACTGTTTGGATGCGAAATGTCTATCGAACCTCCAGATGAAGTATCCGTAGGATTACTATTACAACTCAAACTGATAAAAATAGCAATTAAACACAAGATAAATCTCAAGTACATTTCAAGCTCCTTTGTTAGGTTTCATCTAATAGATATTTAAGATATAGGGAATCCGATATGTACTTGTAAGTAGCATATTATTCAATAATAATATAATAAATAGGGCATAATAATAGTATGTACAATTATTTATGGAATTTTGGATATTTCGTAAAGCATATTATGATGTTTAATATGAGCCTTAATTTATTTTGCTTTCTCTGTTTTAACAATATGAATATTTACCTATGAGCAGCTGCGAAAGCATCTGCGAAACTCAGACAAGCCCCTTCAGGCACATCTGTCGTTTCTCTTCGGGGAATTTCTCGCTGGCGTACCTGAGCATAGTAAGTGTATCTTTCTGAATTACACATTCTATTATTGCTTTTCTGAATAAATTAACCATTATCTGAAGTACATGCAGTCTCTCTTATTGTCAGGAAGTAGCACTCTACTCCTGTTTCAGCTTCCAGCGCTGTTCTGAGTTCTTCTCTTTCCCGCTCGCCCCTGCAGATGAACTGAGCAGTACCGTCTCCCTGTGAGCCCACTCCCTTTCCTCCCCAGGTCAGTACCCTGGCGGTTCTGTTATTCAGTATTTCATGAAGTTTTGGAGATCTGAGTTCTGAGGGGCAGGCCGGAGCCACCAGCTCATCGAAAACCCTCTGGGCTTCGATCATGAGTTCTCCAAGGGTCTTCCCGTCTCCTCTTTCAATTGCATCGCATGCCTCTGCGGTTATTCTGTGGTTTTCTCCGCCCAGTGCTTTCATGATCTTTCTGTTTCCGCTGCTGAACGAGAAGTTCAGATCTTTAAGAATTTTTCGAGTGTTCTTTCTGCCCTGCAGGTCCACGATAAGAAGATGCAGTGAACCTCCCGGTTGAAGGGGTCTGGCGGTCATTTCGTCTCCATCAAAGGTAAGCAGAACCGGGTCGACTCCGTAAGCGCAGGCCTGATCCATCTTTCCGCAGTGAGAACCGGTAAGAAGCTCTCCCCTGTATGCCAGTTCCATTTCGTCTTCGATCGACAGGTCGAGAGAATTGATTCTGTTGAATGCTCTGGCGGTCAGAACGCATACTGCCGCTGAGGATGAAAGCCCCTTCTTCATGGGCAGGGTTCTTCTGTATATGCTCAGTCTCAATCCGAGATTCGGATGGTTCTTCAGAATGACACTTGCCGTACCCGCCGCGTATGAATCAAATGCAGCAGATTCTGCTATCTTGCTAAGAAGTTCCGGGTCGGAAGGATACGAATGCATGGGACCCTGAGACCCGTCGGGGAGGATCTGTGAAATATGAAATCCCGTCGCTGCCGATTCAGCAGTACCGTAAATACCCTGATCGGTTCCGGCTATGATACACCGGCCGGTTTTTACGGATATATCGGTTTTTCTGTATTCACCGGCCCAGTCGGAATGCTCTCCGAACAGGCAAAGCCTGCCGGGGACAAAGAGATCAATCTTTTTCAACTATTCTGTCTCCAAGCTGTTTTGCTTCCTCAGTAAGGTTGAACTTCTTCATGGTTTCAAGAGAGGGTCTTCCCATTTTCCTGTCCCATCCTCTGAGGAGATAATACTCGTCCATCACCTTTCTGAATTTGTCTCCATTCATGGCCACTGTATGGCCAATAAGAGGGTTTGTCTGCTGTTCTGTTCTTTCATAGTACGGGATAACCGACTCGTCATCAGATCTTGATCTGTTGAAATTCCTTACAAGCAGTGCGCGTTCAAGCTGAATCACTCTTTCCGAAGCATGGTTCAGGTCTCTGTCGCTCCATGGGATACCTGTGAGGGAGGTGAACATGTGTCGCTCAAACGAGGGACCATCCATATCTCCAGCCCTGGCAAAATTGTCTTCCGTTTTTCTTGAGTAGATCCTCGGGAAAACCTGGTCGCCAACAGTGAGAGAATCCTTCATCACGGATCTCTGACCGTGCCAGTAGGCAGGGAAGGCTTTCCCCGCATAAGCGCTTTCAGGATCAGCACAGTTCTCCGATCCATAAACCTTCGATGAAACTTCTTTTATCCTGTCCCACGAAAGACCGTGTTCGGGAGAACATATTCTGCTCCACCCCATGATGTTCTGTCCGTAACCATGAGCGCTTGAGATGGGGTCCCTGGTATCCACCGCCCACTGCATGGCGCTGACTATCCAGTAAGGGAAGAAGACAAAGTTTATTCTATCCCCGTGACCGTCCCAGTGACCGGCGTACCCCCAGGCCGGGAAGAGCTGTTTCAATCTTTCGCAGCCAATACCCAGGATTTTACTTGCCCTCACCGTTCCTTCCGATAGAGCGGAGCGGAACTCTCCTTCCCTTCTCGATATTCCTCTTAGAAGAAAAGACCAGAATTCAGGGCTGTCCAGATCAATCTCCATCCCGTCTATTTTTTCAATCTCACCATCGTTCCTTAGATAACGGAGCCAAGGAACAAGACCTACAAGAATCTCCCAGTGGTTGAGCCCTTCATCATTGGCTATCTGTCCTATCTCAAAGCCCGCTTCAAAACCAAGCTTCCAGTCATAGAAGGTTCCCTCAATCCCGGGAAACAGGCCCGCAATGCAGTCAACCTGTCCTGAAAGCCTTTTTCCCTTTTGCAGAACCGCTGGAACAGTTGTGTAGAATCTGGCGTCATAGCACCTGACCGAGCAGCCCTGAGTACAGGCCTGGTAGCGCTGCCCGTATTTTTTCACTTTATCGATGTTCAGTTCCGGTGTGTGAGGCCATCCGTGAGATGCGTGGGCTTCATTTCTGACAAGCCTGCAAACCTCAAGAAACCTCTCCGGTTCCGCTACGGTCAGAGGAAGGGTTCCATGCACTGCTATTGCCTTCAGATTCTTTGAGCCCATCACCGCACCGTAGCCTCCCTGCCCTGAGGCGCTTTCAGTTTCGGTGGCGGCGATGGCTATACGAACTCTGTTCTCTCCTGCGGGACCGATGGCAAACACCCTCCAGTCCTTTCCGTACTGTTCCATAATCTTTTTCTGCGTAAGGTAGATTCCCGTTCCCCAGAGTTCTCCTGCATCCATGATTGTGCAGATTCTGTTCTCTATCTTCAGAAATACCGGACTGGGGGCTTTACCGGTGATTACAATGCCGTCAAAACCGGCGTGTTTCAGCTCAGGACCCCAGTGTCCTCCGAAGGAGGATCTGGAATACCACTCCTCCGGATATCCCTGGGATGAGATACCGCAGACGGTCGTCCTTCCTGAAAAGGGAGCCGCTGTTCCGGTAAGAGGACCGGTGAGTATCATCAGTGGGCTTTCGGGATCAAAGGCGCCGGTACCCGGAGGAATTTCGTCCCATGCTATCCTTGCAGCCATTGCCCTTCCGCCGTACCAGTCCGGCAGATAATCCCGTGTATCCTGCTGTTCAATAACTCCTGTGCTCAGGTTAACTCTGAGGATTTTCCCCGCGTAACCGCCGTATTTCATGCTTCTTCCTCTGCAGGGATTATGACATTGAAAACGCAGGCTTCAATACAGGCCGGTGTTCCACCGCATAGGTCGCATTTCAAAGGCTTCTCCTCAGTTTCATGCCAGAACATTGCTCCGTAGGAACATGCTTCTACACATGTGCCGCACCTGGTACATAGATCGTAGTCTATCTTCCATGCTCCGCTGTGCGGATCTTTGTATATGGCATTCACCTGGCAGGCTTTTCGGCATTCCGGGTTTTCGCACTGCCGGCAAAATACATGGGAGTGTTTTCCAGAGAACAGCTCCAGATTCACCCTGATGGCTGATGCGGACCGGTCATGCTTTCCGGAGTGCAGAAGAGAGCAGACTGTCTGGCAGTTCAGGCAGCCTGTGCAGAGGTCGGATCTGACAGTGAATCTTGTCATTGCAACCCTTCAGATTATTGAAGGATCACAATGTCCATGGTGGCAGGTCATGTCAAGTTATCTCACAGTTGCTTAAATGAGACCCTTCAGGTACATCTGCCGTTTCTCTTCCGGGAACTTCTCTATGGCGTACCTGAGCATCGTCCGGGGCATTCGTTTGTAGTGCTTCTTCAGGAATCTTTCTTCGGTATGCATGTTTCTATTGCCGACTTCCCTCAGCATCCATCCAACCGCTTTATGGATGAGATCTTCCCTGTCTTCGAGAAGAATTTCCGCGATCCTGAGCGTATCCGCGAAATCGTTCCTTCTTATGAAATACTGCGTTGAAATTATGGCGATTCTTCTCTCCCATAGATTATCTGATTCAGCAAATCGAAATAGAGGTGTTCTGTCCCTGTCGAACAGCCATGCTCCGGCGATGTATGGTGCGGATGAATCGACCAGATCCCAGTTGTTTATCTGCGAAGTGCTGTTCATGAAAAGATTATAGATCTCTTCTTTTCGTTTACCATCACCTCTCTTGAACAAATCATCCATCATCAGAAGCGCAAACAGCCTCTCTTCATGCCATGGTGAGAACAGCAGGGTATTTATCTCTTCGAGTGAAAGACCTCGAAATTCCCTCAGGAGTTTTCTTATCAGCGGAACTCTTACTCCAATGAACTTATCTCCCTCTCCGTACTCTCCTTTTCCTGTTTTGAAAAACTTCTGGTGTTTCGCCGCCCTGTCAGGTTCCGCAATTCCTCTCAATCTTTTCGCTATTTCATGTACCGCATTATCCATCTCTTTTCTCTCTCTCCGCTTTACGCACAAACTGTTTCAGTGATGAGCTTATGGTGCGGGGTGCTACAATGTTGAACTCTATTTTATCGCAACCGTTAAAAGCGGTAAAATCAACAAGCTTCCGCGCAAATGGCATCAGGAATTCATCGTAGTCAACAAAATCGGGTTCAAACCGCAGATTACGGATGATCATCCTTCTGTTTTTTCTGTCAGCCTTCGGATCCAGTCTGCCTATAAGTCTGTCACCCCAGAGAACCGGCAGGACATAATATCCGTGTTTCCTCTTTTCTTTCGGCATGTAACATTCAAGTGTGTAATCAAATCCGAACAGTCGGCTTGTTCTGTCCCGCTGGATGATGAGATTGTCGAATGGAGATAGAAGGGATACCCCGGTCACGGTACATTGAGATAATGTCGAATTCTGAATGGTATCCGACATTGCGTAATATCCGGCTTCTTTTTCGACAGACACTCTGATAACAACACTATCATCCACCAGATCCTGAACGGCATTCAGAACAGTTTCTCTGGAAGCTGCATGCAGATGGTTTATTATTTCCTTCGCGGTCGCAATTCCGTACGATGAGAGTGCCCTGCGAACCAGAAAGCGCCCGAGATCCTCGTCAGAAGGCATGGAAGTGTCAATATTGTCGGGAAGCACTCTCTCCGTAAGGTCATACATTCTATGAAAATTGCGACGTTCGGTAACCATGAGTTCACCCCGCCAGAAAAGAAGTTCAAGGGCAATCTTGGCAGGCTTCCAGTCCCACCATTGACCGGGTTCAGCGTCAGGATTCGACTTGAAATCCTTCGATCCGAGAGGTCCTTCATTTCGAATTCTGTCAAGAACACCATCCATAAGGTGACCGCACTTCTTCAGCCGCTGCTTTGCCCATTTATCCTTGGGATCGCTGAAGCTGCGCATTCGCGGCAGGTAGTATCTGTAATCCTTCATGGGCAGATAGGATGCGGCATGCCCCCAGAACTCGAATATTCTCCGATCTTCTGACTGAAGCGTATGGAGCATTTCCGGATCGTAATTAGGAAATCTTGTCCAGATGGTGTGGTGATGCGCTCTCTGAACCACTGAGATGGTATCTATCTGGATGTAGCCCAGTCTCTCAATGGTGAGAGCAACACCCTCCCTTCCTTGCGGAAACTCGGGAGTGTTAAGAAGCATCTGTGAATCCAGACTGAGCCGGACAGCGTGTTCCCTGGTTAGATCAATACTTTCAGTCACTTATATCGAAGGGATCATGGTGATCCGTACTCATACTCATCTTCACATCCTACTTCTGGAGGGTTATTATCTTGCCCAGGCTGGTGCAGAGTATTGCCCTGTTACCGTTTGGATTAATCGAAATATCGTATGGTGTACCGTAACTGGGGGAAGATGCTTCAATATCAAGGTTCTGAGCGTTGATAACGGTTACACCGTAGCCCTGAAAACCAACATATATGTAATTACCGTCCGGAGTAACCGCTACTGACACTGCGGGAGAAGATATAGAATACGTTGAGTAGTGCTGACCGGTTCCGGTATCAATCCCCCAGATCTCACTGAGGGAATCAGGCGCTACATATATGAGATTGCCCGAACCGGCGTAGAGATCATTTATCCCGCCTGCTACTTCGCATTCCGCGGTGACGGTACCGAGACTGCCTGTGGATATTTTTTTAACGGTGTTATCGTAACCATCCGCGATGAATATTGAAGATCCATCCGCGGTAATAACTGCGGCTACAGGCTCAATAAGTCCGGACACCGTATCCACAGCTGTTACATCCCATGAAAGCGAATTGATGGTTGTTATGGTTCCGTTGGATCCTACTGAATAAAGGTGCCAGCCTCCCCCTGAAGGGTTGGTTAGAATGAAACTGCCATAGGAAGAGAGAGGGATCGGGCCATGGACTGCATATGTATCATTACTTACGTAGAACAGAAGGTTTCCGCACAGTGCCAGCGCATAGCCGCCCTCTGCAGTTGCGCCAACATCCTCTATCGGATAACCCTGAAGATAGACTTTAGCCCTGCAGTAACCATTCTCGTAATCAACGAAATACAGGCTGTCCGCACCGGCAACTCCGTCACCGCCGCTCTTTAAATAGCAGCAGTCTTCCGGAATACCGGAAACATCCACATCCTGAAGAAAGGAAAACGGAAAATTTATCGTAATGTTCGGTCCCGTGGTTCCGCATCCGGCGCCGATAAGGAATGTTACCACTACGAGCGAGAAAAAAGCAGAAATCAGTTTCATCATTAATCTCCTTTGAATAATTCATCCATCCGGATGGCATCCTTCACTGCCTGACCGAAATGGCAGTTATTGAACATTACAAATATCCTGCCTGATTCCGAGCCAAGCCTGTTGATAACAGGAAGCCATGCGTTAAGTTCTTCATTGCTGTACGTGTAATCATACCTAAGCGGACCGCCATTCCACCATTGCCGCGCGTTTCTGCCGTGCAATCTTATATAACCGAATGGTTTTCCTCCTATGGCCTGTGGCGGAGGAAGATGAGGTAATTTAGGGAGATCCACCGTAACCAGGGCAATTCCTTCAGCACTGATACTATCAAGGATTTCCTGCCTGTACCATTCATCGTATCTGAACTCGACTGCAAGAGGTATATCATTGGTTTCTTCATTAAGTTCCTCAATGTATCGCAAACCCTCATCAGATGGTTTGAAGGAATACGGAAACTGCGCCAGAAGCCCGGACAGTTTATCAGCCTCAATAAACGGTTTCAGCATTGCATTGAAATCAATCCACTGATCCTTCGTCGCATCTCTTGAGTGGGTCATGCTTGAGTGCAGCTTAACAATAAATTCAAATCCCTCAGGGGTTTTGTTGACCATGTTCCAGGATACCTTCGGATGCATTATACGATAGTAAGTACTGTTGACTTCAACGGTAGAAAAGCGTGAAGAATAGCAGTCAAGCATTCCCCCTCGCGAAGTACCGGGTGGGTAAAAGGGTCCTACCCAGTCAGTAAAGCTGTATCCGGATGTTCCCAGCCTTATTTCCACTTCACTTTGTGCTGATGTATTGCTCAAATGCCGCCTTCATCCATAGAACGGTAACTGATCAGATCAAGTGACTTTCTATCATATTCTTCAAGTCCCCGCAGTCAATCATAGTTCTACAGCCTGTGATAGATTTTTCTCCAAATTTGTGACGTATGCTGTCAACCGTGCTGTCAATCACTTTTCCCCTGTCTCCGAACATCTCCTGCTGATGCCCTGATTCCTGCGATAGTGAACCGAGACACACGCCTATGAGCCTTATTCTGGAATGTACAGCGGAGCGGGCCAGCATAGCGACAACACTGTAAAGAATCCTTGCGTTATCCGTTTGCCCTGAAAGAGCATATGCCCTGGACCGACGCTGCAGATTGCTCATTCTGTACTTCAGTGTGACTGTGCTTCCGGCAAGCCCTTTATCCCGTGCCCTGCGGGCCACCTTCTGGCACATCAGCGCAAGAACCGGAAGGTACTCCTCCGGCTCCAGCACATCTGTACTGAAGGTATGCTCATTGCTTATGGATAAAGGCTGCGAAGCCAGATCGCCGGGAACCACAGGGGAATCATCGATTCCTCTGCAGAGATAATAGAGGCTGTCGCCCTGTTTTCCGAGTAGCGCCCTGAGCTGCTGCCGCGTGAATCTGTGCAGATCCCTTATTCTTTCTATTCCAAGGCTTAAAAACCGCCTCTGTGTTGCCGGGCCCACACCCCAGATTCTGCCAACCGGAAAATCAGTAATGTCATCCGGTTTCAGTTCAACAATCCCTTTTGGTTTCGCCCTGTTCGAAGCCATCTTCGCGAGAAACCTGTTATGCGCTATACCTGTACTGGCCCAGAGCCCTGTCCGGTCCAGAATTGCCTTCTGTATCCGCAGAGCCAGTTCACGTGGTGATGAGCTGCCAACAACCCCGGTTACATCCATGAAAGCCTCGTCGATGCTGGCAGGATCAACTATCGGTGAGAATGAGAGCAGAACCTGAAGTATTTTCCTGGTATAGGATGTATAACTTCCGTGACTTCCCGAAATGATGGTAGCATCCGGTGCCAGACGCATAGCTCTCACTATGGGCATCCCGGAACTAACACCTTTTTCACGTGCCTCATAACTGCATGAGGCTACAACGGACCTGAGAGTTCTGCCGCCGACGATAACCGGCTTTCCATTCAGCCACGGAAAGGAAAGGCGCTCCACCGATACAAAGTAGGTGTCCATGTCGATGTGAAAGATGGTGCGGGTAGTGACAGGCACTATTTATTCGGAGTAGTGGAAATCAAGGGTCCAGGTAAGATCAGATGTATCAAAATGAATTTCATAAACATCCTCTCCTTCAGTTCGTACAACGTAATGAAAAAGCGGATAAGCTCCGTCGCGGCTTTCCCATTTTGAGGATACCGAAGCGATATGGTACACATGACCATTCCATCTGAAACGGCACGGCCGCACTGTTCCTCCGGTGAAATGACTGATCATTTCGACAGGTTCATCATATCTGATCACCACGCTCCCGCCTCCTCCATAATTCTAAAATAGTAAACGTTTGTTTACCAGTCAAGATGAGTATGGTGGACCCCTGGGTGCCCAGGCGGATGCCGCATGGGAAAGGGAATTTGACGCTGCTTGATCATTGCAGGTATTATGTTCGTGGAGTGAAGATAATGTAAGCAGTAAATGATTGGTGAGCAAATCTCAGCTCGTACCGGACCCGGAAGGTATGAATGACAGATAAAAAACAGTTTGCTGTTATTTTTCTTGCTTTTACAGCCATACTGATTCTTAATGCTTTGATCTATATGCCTTTCCTCTCAGATGATGCCCTGATATCCATGCGCTATTCCCGGAGACTGGCAAGTGGTAATGGATTGACATGGACAGATGGTCCCAGAGTAGAAGGATATTCCAATCTTCTCTGGGTTCTTCTAACAGCGGCTGGTGTATATGTCGGAATTGATGGCGTTGTCACAGTTCGACTGCTGGGAATTCTCTCCATGGTCGGTTTTATTTTCAGCGTACTCTTCACTTACAGAAAGAACAGCTACGGAGTATACATGGTTGTGCTGCTCTTCGCTGTGCTATCTGCTCCAATTGCTGTCTGGACTATTGGAGGTCTTGAACAACCGCTTGTTGCTGTTCTGGTCGCACTCTCTATTCCCTTGTTATGGCGGATAATTGACCGCCGGAAAGCGGGTGCAATGCTATTCCTGACCTCTTCCATCCCTCTTGCTTTTCTGTGTATAACAAGACCGGACGGAGTTCTTTTCACATTTGCCGCTGTCCTGGTTCTGCTTTTTTCAGGCCATGGAAGAAAATCTTTTCTTCTTGCCCTGCTCCCAGCTCTGTTTATTCTGTTTCAGCTTGGTTTCCGGCTCTCTTATTACGGGGATTATCTTCCAAATACAGCCAGGATCAAGATCCACCCATCCGTCCATTACATCTTCTGCGGTATGAAATACGTTCTTCTGGGTACATTCGTTCTTTTCCCCCTGTCACTCTTTTCCTTGGCTGCAACCGTCATAGCCATTCGAAAAAAGCATACGAGAACCCTCCTGCCGGCAGCAATGGCACTGTTATGGATCATATATCTGATATTGATAGGGGGAGACAGCTTCCCGGCGTACAGGCATTTCGTTCCACTGATAGTTCTTTTTACCTACATCAGCATCGAAGAGTTACGGCAGATAAAGATTAGAAGATTTTTCAGTACCGTAATGGTGGCTTCAGCAGCACTGCTTCTCTTTATCGTTCTTCAGTTCACCAATTCGAGGAACCGTACAGCCAGGGAAGAACGATGGGAATGGGATGGACAGGTAATAGCCCTTGTGCTAAAAGAGGCTTTTGAAGAAAAAGAGCCTCTTCTTGCGGTTACAGCCGCGGGAACACTACCCTACTGGTCTGAACTGCCCTCACTGGATATGCTGGGTCTGAATGACAGGTATCTGGCTATGAATCAGGGAGAAAGCGAAGTGGAGGGTCTTTTAGGGCATAACGTATGCAACCCTGACTACATACTGGAAAGAAAGCCTGATATTATCAGTTTCAATGCTGCCGGCGAACCAACAGGTTTTGCGCTTGCGGAAGATCTGTCAGCTTCAGAGGAATTCGGAGAATTGTACAGACAGATAAACATCAGAGGAACCCGGCCATACACTCACCAGGGATTACTCTGGTTCAATACGGAAAGCCCTCTTATCGGAATTGAGAAAACTGCTGATTCTATCGTGATACCCGCGTATTTCTTCAACATGTACGAACACACTTTTATGCACACACAGAATGGAATTCCTGGCATAACCATAACAGCGAATATGCCTGCGGGCATTGTTCTGACCGATATATCCAGCGTGCATGAATGGATCCCAGGAGAGCAATCTGAACGATTTACCGTCACACTTCAAGTGATTGGAGATTCTCTCATAGTAGAACTCAGTACAAAGGATACAAGACCGATTTTTATAGAGACAGTTGCTCTGACAG
>JAIOQY010000025.1 GCA_021108435.1 Candidatus Aegiribacteria sp. | reverse complement strand
CTGCTGTGGAGTTGCGAACTGCTCACCTTCCCCTACCCTGAGGGTGGTTGCCCCGGCTATTCCAATCAGGAGCACTGTACAAAGAATATGTCCTGTCATGGTTTATCCTCTTCTTTCATGCAGGTGTTCCGGAAATGTTTAAATGTTAGCCCCGGCCCCGGTAAAATATCAGGGGTCAGTCATGCGCCGTCCATGACATTGACCTGGAAGAGAGGGAGGCAGTATCATCAGATCCTGTAATTAAACTGGCGGGGAATCAAGTATTCCTGTGGTTGGAGAGAAGGTTTCGCTTTTGCTTGACATCTTTGTCGATGCTGATGCATGCCCGGTCAAACAGGAAATATTCCGGGTCGCAAAACGATACGGTTTAAAGGTCATTCTCGTTTCGAACTCATGGATGCGTACTCCTGAATCAAGCTGGCTGGAACTGATCGTGAAAACCCGCCGCAGGAATGGCATTAAATCATAAATGATCTGATGATACGTTAAACAAGAGAGGTTCTAATTCCATGGGTATTTTCAGAATCAGCAGGAAACTCAAGTTCGAACCGCTTGAGCGTGTAAAACCACTGCTGGATAAAAGCCCCGTTGATGTGGATGCAGCTATGGCTGTCTTCGGGCCGGTATTGGATCAGATAGATTTTGATTTAAAAATCAGGTACGAGCTTGAATCTATACTGGAAGAAAACAGCTTTGAGGAGCTATCCCTGTTCTGGAAATCCGTAAAGCGCACCCGATCGTTCTGCACTCTACTCGTTTTGGGGATTTTTCTTCTTGCAGCCGGCACGGGAATATTAGTAATCGGAAAGAATTTGAAACAGGCAGATGAAGCGACCACAACGTGGTCGGTAACATACGGCACTGTCATTGAATCAGAAGTCGGTACCTCAAGGGGCTCTAACATAACCGGTCCTTTTGCCACCACAGGAGGTTCAACTGGAAGCCGTGGAGGCGGATCCATGGGTATTGACGGCAGGACGTCCGGAGGGTCAGGACCTATCCTGTACTCCCCTGTAGTACACTATACCTATGTAGTTGACGGTCAACGATACTACTCCGACAGAATCTTTGCCGACGACCGTTACGCAAATGATGATTTGGGTCAACACGAAGCTATTATTGCCAGATATCCAGAAGGAAAAGACGCAGAAGTATTTTACGATCCGCAGGATCCCGGACAGTCCGTACTGATTCGAGGTGACTCACCGGGAACTGAACTCACATATACTTCCGGGATTATAATCCTCATCATCGGAGGATTCTGCACCTTGCTGTTTGCTGTATACACATTAAGAAGAATTTAGTATTTCGTAGCCTCTCCTGCTACACCCAGTTTTCAGGATCATCAGGAATCCGGGAGCCAACACTGGATAATTCGAGCCTTCCGGGAAGGATTTTCATTTCCCAGCTTCTCCAGTCGCAGTACTGTTTATCAAATAAATGTCAGGCCCGGCCCCGGGATCTATCAGAACTCGAACTCCACCCCCAGAATGGGCATCATTCCCCATTGGTGGATGTAATCCTCCTTCCTTTCTATCTGGTTCCAGTAGGTTGCTGTAACGTTCCTCCGGTTATAAACATTCCATACGGAAGCATAACAGATAAGACTCGATCCGGAGAAGTGGAATCTTCTGTCCACGCGGATGTTCAAAGAATGGTAGGCTGGATATCTCTCTGCATTGATCCTTGTTTCATCCAGGATGGTCCTGTTGAACTCCTCGCTTGCAGCAAGGTCAAGAGGAGTGTACGGCCTCCCCCCTGCAAACATCCACCTGCAGCTGAACTCCCAGTTCCGGTCCAGTCTGTAGCCGCCCTCGAGGGTGCAGATCCACCTGTTGTCGAAGATCCGGTTCCTCCATTCCTCTCCTGGACTGCGGTACTCGGACACGGAGTATGATCCCGCTAACAGCCCGTATAAACCGCTCACCAGACGCTTCTGCAGTGTAACCTCTATGCCGGTGGCACGGGCTTCAGCTCCGGAGACCAGGTTTTCAAATGCGTAAAGGTCCTGCTCGCTGCTCAGGCCGTCCAGTACGAAGTAACCAGGCTGTGACGGATCGTACGGGAAATTTTCGTATTGTTTCATGTACGCTTCCACCACCAGGCGGGTATCATCGGTCAGCAGTTGCCTCAGCCCCACAACAGCATGACAGCAGGTGGGGTCTTCCAGATCAGAATTTTCCGCGTTTCTGGAAAGCAGCTCCGTTGAAAGTGTCTGTCTGTAAATCCCGGCAGCACCGCTTATCACAGTCCCTTCTACTGGTTCCCACCTGGCCGATCCTCTTGGTGACAGAGAGCACCTGTCAGTGAAATCGTTGCAGTCCATCCTTGCGCCGAAGGAGAGTGTCAGTGCAGGCATCACCAAGTATGAGCAGGTAGTGAAGATTCCTCCCTGAATTGTGCTTTGATCCTTCCTTATCGAAACGGCAGGTATAGGCTCACCGCTGTAATTGGTATCAGCGGCATAGAAGTTATCGAATCTGTCGAACCTGTATTTACCGTCTAACCCGAACTCCATCGTAATTACAGGTGAAATCTGCCATGTATTGACATTACGGAACTGAAGAGCTTTTTCAATTGAATTCTGCGCCGCCTGCACGTTTCCGGAAAGTGTCTCCCAATAGTCTCCCCTGTATTTTGTCCCCTGGAAGGATACTGTCGTATTCGAATAGCCCTCTCCCTCCCAGAGCCATCTCCAACCCAGACCGGTAGCGATATTCCAGTTATCCGTTATCCCGAAATTCGTATTACCATCCTCGTAAGCCTGCTTAAACGTATAATCAACATAATCACTTGCCCCTGCACTGATAATTGACAACCGGTGAGCCGGAGTCAGGTCATAGTTCACCTTTGCCTGGAAGTCGGAATAGATCGGTACCGCATCAATGTCCGATATTTCCACCAGGAGGTCCACATATGACCTTCTTGCAGAAGCCAGCCAGGTTCCCCTGCCCCTATCAAGCGGCCCCTCGCCTACCACACCAAATCCTGACATACTGAAATCAATCTGCCCGTTGAACTCCTCCCTGTTGCCTTCTCTTAGTTTCAGTTCCATTATAGAGGAAAGCCTGTCTCCGTATGCAGAGGAAAATCCCCCCGCTGAGAACCGGACATCCTCCAGCAGATCAACGTTAACCATGCCGAGACCACCGCCGGAAGTCCCCTGACGGGGGAAGTGGTTAATATTCGCGATCTCAATATCATCTATGTAGAAGCCATTCTCCAGAGGGTTGCCACCGCGTACGGCCAGACCGTTGTACTGATCGTCCACCTTCGCGACGGATGGCAGTCCGGCAATTACGCGAGTTACATCACCGGCTGAACCTGGAGTCCGCCGGATCTGTTCCCCCGCAAACTCCATTCGGCTTGTTGGCTGGATATCATCCTCAGCGAAATACTCGGGCCTGACCTCGATAATTCCTCCCTGGATGACCGCAATTTCCAGTGAGAAATCTACAAAGGTCGACCTCTCAGACCTGACCATGATATCCGTCTTCACCCTTGAATGGTAACCGACGCTGGTGACACTGATGTTGTAACCGCCCACAGGAATATCAGTAATCGTAAAGATACCCGAAGCATCGGTGATGGCACCGAAGGAAGTACCGTCCACCATTACGAAGACGCCAACGATCGGATCCTGAGTTCTCTGAGATACCACCTTGCCTCTGATACTTCCAGTGGGCTCAGCTCCAAACGTAACTGATGCTATGACAATTATTTGAAAAAACATTAAGGATACTGATCCAAAGCGCATCTGTACTCTCCTGACTATCTAAATGTATCGATGAGATTATGTCTATACTTGCTAATCATATGATTTAATCATATGTTTTAATCATGTGATTATGATACTGAAATATGATAATCCGTCAATGCCTGCAGGGTTGCCGGAAAGCGACGGAGAGGTTACCTTAGCTGAGTCAAACCTGGAGGGCTTATGGAAGACAAAGGCGACACAAGGAAGAAAATCATCCTTGCCGCAATAGACATTCTTAACATTGAGGGTGTAGGCGGCATCACCACCCGCAGCATCGCTGAAAAAGCCGGTGTCAACTCCGCCTCCGTGAACTACTACTACGGCTCCAAGGAAAATCTCATTGATCATGCCCTCAACATGACACTGGAACATGTCTTCAGCGACTGGATGATGATTCTCGAAATAGAGGAGCTGGACCTTCCTGTCAGGATCTACTGCCTGCTGGATTTTACGATGGAGGGTGTCTTGAGATACCCTGGTATTGTTCGTTCGCACCTGTTCGCCCCGCTGGGAAAAGAAAGAACAAGAAAGGCTTTCGCGGAAAAGACGGGTTCCCTTCTGGATATGCTTTCAACAATGCTTGAAGAACGCTCCTCTCAGACAAAGGAAAAACTCAAACTGTCACTTGGACAGATGCTGCTCACAGTGATATCAGCAGCCATGATCCCTGAGCTGTTCACGGCAATCACCGAAAAAGATATCACTGAAGCACAGGCAAGAAGCCGCTTCATTCTTAACCTCCTGAAGCAATTTCTCGATGTGGAGCTGACGATAACGGATATTATTCAGAGCGAAATCATACGGGTTCGCAAACAGGCTTTCAGAAGTGAATAGTCCTCACAAAACTGTGAAATAAAAGGCCCGGCCACGGAATCCATTGACCTGGAAGAGAAGCAGGGAGTATCATCAGTTCAGTTAGAAAATTGGGAAAAATGAAGTGTTCCGGCGGTTGGAGAGAAGGCTTCACTTTTACCTGATATCTTCTTCGATACTTATGTATGACCGGTCAAGCAGGAAATATGGGAGGAGAACCATGAGCGAAGAAAAGAAGAAACTTTCCCCGCTTGCATACGAGTCCATGGATGGTGAGGACTATCCTCCATATGTACCTGACGGAAAAAGAATAAAGGAATTTTCTGTCAGGGCGATAATACTCGGAATATTTCTTGCGGTGATCCTGGGCGCAGCCAACGCGTATCTTGGTTTGAAAGTTGGAATGACAGTGTCCGCGTCCATCCCTGCAGCTGTTATCTCGATGGGTATCCTCAGAGGACTTCTCAGACGGGGAACCATTCTTGAGAACAACATAGTACAGACCATCGGCTCGGCAGGTGAGTCTATTGCCGCCGGTGTGATATTCACGATCCCTGCTCTTTATCTGCTTGGTCTTGCTCCTCAAATGATTACAGTAACTCTTATGGCCGGTCTTGGCGGAACTCTCGGACTTCTTATGATGATTCCACTCAGACGGGCTGTGATAGTGCAGGAACACGGAAAACTTCCCTTCCCCGAGGGAACCGCCTGCGCGGAGGTTCTTGTAGCGGGAGAAGTTGGCGGAAGTTCGGCGAGAACCCTCTTTGCGGCGATGGGTATTGCGGGGTTGTACCGTTTCGCCCAGAACGGTCTCAGGCTATTTCCTGAGAGTATCGAGTGCGCTATCAGCGGATTTTCAGGCGCGATGCTTGGCGTAGACATCCTTCCATCACTGCTGGGTGTGGGATTCATTATCGGTATAAGGATATCAACCGCTATGCTCGTCGGCAGTATCATCTCCTGGTTGTGCATAATCCCTCTAATCAAATTCTTCGGTGCTGGATCGTCCGTTATCTTCCCCTCCGAGATACCCATATCAGAAATGGGTCCATGGGATATATGGAATAACTATATCAGATACATCGGTGCCGGAGCGGTAGCCTTTGGAGGTATCACCAGTTTCATCGAAGCCCTTCCAACCATTGTTCGCAGTTTCAGAAAGGTGCTCGGAACTTTCACTCTGAAGAGGATAGGTATCGATATCCGTACCCAACAGGACCTTCCGGGCGCGGTGGTCATCATCGGTTCACTTATTATCGCGATTGCTCTGCTTTTTATCCTTCCCATAGACAGCATGCTGGCAAGGGTTCTTGCTGCTGTGGCAGTAGTTATTTTCAGTTTCTTCTTTGTAACTGTTTCAAGCAGGATAGTAGGTCTGGTCGGCAGCTCGAATAATCCTGTTTCGGGAATGACCATAGCAACCCTCCTGCTTACAGCTCTCATCGTCAGAATCGCAGGCATCTCCGGAACTGCCGGAATAATGGCAAGTATGGGTGCGGGTGCGATAGTCTGCATCGCCCTGGCCGCGGCCGGAGACATGTCGCAGGATCTCAAGACAGGTTTCCTTCTGGGAGCAACTCCCAGGTACCAGCAGCTCGGTGAGATCATTGGAACACTGGCTACTGCTCTTGTAATAGGTTTTCTGCTGAATATGCTCAACACTACATACGGATTCGGCACACCGGAACTGCCGGCACCGCAGGCAACCCTGATGTCCATGGTGGTCAGGGGGATATTCAATGGTAATCTGCCCTGGGCTCTGATCTTTATAGGCGCTGCTCTTGGGTTGGGCGCAAGGCTGATCGGTCTCTCTGTACTTGCCTTTGGAGTGGGAATATACCTGCCTATCCATCTGAATCTTGCTATCTTTGTGGGTGGAACCATCAGGGCGCTTGTTCAAAGAAGATTCCCGAAAGACTCAAAGCGGCACAAAGGCGTAATGGAAAAAGGTATGCTCATCAGCTCGGGTATGGTTGCCGGAGGGGCTCTGGTGGGTCTGATCGTGGCTATGCTCACATACTTCAAGCTGGATAATAGAATTAACGTAGGCGGTCCCTTTGAGGAAAGCATGATCGCGGGTCTCGCGGTCTTCCTTATTCTTGCGGTCTATCTGTACACCAGAGTGGTGAAGAAGGGAAAAAACGTTAATACCGATAGAGACTCAACAGTGTAAAACTATATGAAGAGTATGGTGTTCATTGTATCTGGTTATCCATAGATAACAATGATATCAGAAACTTCTATCGTTATACCAGTACTTTCTGGCGAACTTTTCGAAGCGTTTGACGGAAAGAACATTGCATACAGGCCACGTACAATCAATGGAAAATAGTGCCATTCCCCGTGCTGCTCGAATTTCCGCATGGAGGCTGTTGCCCTGGCAGAGGTAAGCAGGGATTATCAGAGAGAACCTGATAGAACTGTTCTTGCTTAAATCAGGAGTTGCGTCTGGTTTCAGTTCTATTGCACCGTTACTCATTATCCATTTGATTCTTCAATAAGACTTCCATCTTCATTTCTTAGTCTTTTCCCATAATGTACATACCAGTGAAGGTGTTTTGTTGTCTGATACTCTCCAACGTTTGAAGAGACCCTGCATCCGCCGAATTCTTTTTCAACTGACTTTGTTACATATGAAATTGCTTTCAGAAATTCGTTGGAAAGTACAGGATCATTGTCAAAGGTTGACAGGGAATCAATGTGTTTCTTTGGAATGATGACTATATGCAACTCAAAATACGGTTTCGTATGATGAAACGCCAGGATCTCATCCGTTTCATATACGATATCAACCTTTGTTCTTTTCGAGATTATTTCATCACAGTAATAATCTTTCATTCAACCTCGCTTATCTGTTCAATCACATTCGTTTGGATGCAAGAATCCGATCAAAGAGAAAATATGGGATATCTGCCTTTAATCCAAGTACGTAATCCGGATTATTCAAACTTAATTATACGAAGTGAAAACGGAAATCAGTCTCGTTGGAAGAAATGAGTATACTGTCCCCGGAATCCGTGATCTATAGAGCTGCTTCCGGAAAATCGCTCAATTTCCGATGAATCCTTTCCGCAGCCAGTCTGCCTGAAAGAAGCATACCTCCGAAAACAGGACCCATTCTATGAGATCCCATTGCAGCGTTGGCCGCCATACCTGTTACGAACATTCCATCGACGATTTCAATCGTGTTTTCCGCAAGAGCCCTCTCTCCCATATCAGCGTTCATGGACCGCTCCCCCTCAATCCCACCGGAAGGAGTGTTGAGTACCAGATCCGTTTTCTCTACCACTTTCCGAAGCACTTCCAGGGGGTGGCCTGTTGCTTCGATCACATACTTCGCTGATATACAGATGGGGTCAACATGGAGGTCTGCGATCTCTATTGGACTGGACGTCACAACCACTCCGCATATTCTGCCTTTGTCCACCATTACATCCTCGACCGAGAAAAGGTTGTAAATAGAAACACCGGCCTTGCAGGCCTCAGAGATCAGAGTGGAGATAGACTCCACGGAGCCGGCTACGAAATAACCAGGGGAATACTCCCTCATGGCGACTCCCAATTCCTCAAGGATCTTCTTCCCCTCGTCCTGAACCACAATAACATTGTAACCCATTCCACCTCCCCACATACCGCCTCCCGTGGAGAGCTTTCTGTCAAATACCGCAACCTTATGCCCCATCAGGGCAAGTTCACGGGCAGCGATAAGCCCGGCAGGTCCTCCTCCAGCCACCGCAACATCAACCTCAAGGTTGTCCAGCAGACCCCCGAGGAATGTATCGACTATCGCCCTGCTTATCTCTACTTCGCTAAGTTTTTCCATGACTCTCCCTGTTCATGCCAGTACTTCAGCCTTCGATCCTGCTCAGATGGTTTTCATCAATGGAAGAGAGCGCCTTTAAGGAAATGCTCCATTGCCGCCTATCCATCTGTGATTTTATACCGGGAATAAATACTGATGGAACGTACCCCTGTCAAAGACCTGAGCGAATGCTATATGCTTTTTTTAATGCATCTAAAAGCACACTCATCCCTTGAGCCAAGGTGGATAGCGATCATTAGAACTCATACTCACTGCAAGTGAGCACAGAGAATGGATATTGCCAGCAAAACCGGACAGGTATTCATCAGCACAAAACCGTTCGTACAGCCGCCAATACCGGCAGAGATTGGCTGTTCTCATGAAGAAGGTCCGGGATGTGAAAGCGATGAGATGACTGACGATCGACGACTGTCTGCAAAATAGTAATTTGTCAGATCTGACTCCGGGTATTTCGAAATTCAGTATCTGGTTACCGAGTACTGCGGGTATGTCGAAAGTATAAGGGACGTCGTGAAGTCCAGTGTCTGATTTCACTCATCCGATACTTGAATGTTGCAGTCAGGAGATTCTGTGATACATTTGAAATCCGATAGTGAATACCGGGGGTTGCGGTGATATCCGAGTGTCGTATAAACACTCGAATTTGAGTAATCCACTGATGTCTTATCACAGGTCGGTATTACCGTTCGAATCCGGGGGGATAGCATGAAGGAATGTCTTCAGCTGGCAGACGGAACCATCTTCAGGGGTTCCGCATTCGGGTTTGATACTGAAACGATAGGTGAAGTGGTCTTCTGCACCGGCATGGTTGGTTACCCCGAAAGCCTCACAGATCCAAGCTACAGAGGGCAGATACTGGTCATGACATGGCCCCTCGCAGGCAGTTATGGTGTCCCTGAATTCCTTCCTGGAAGCAGGCACTTCGAATCCGATAAGATACAGGTGAGCGGTCTGATTGTTTCGAGCCATATCGAGAAGTACAGCCATCACACTTCGCAAAGCAGCCTCGGAAACTGGTTAAAACATGAAGGAGTTCCTGCTCTTGAGGGAATCGACACCAGAGAGCTGACCAGAAAGCTGCGCGGGGCGGGAACGATGCCCGGAAGGATTATCGACCGCACAAAGGAAACTGGCATTGAATTCGATTTCGATATCGGGAATCCAGTGAGTCTTGTTTCCCCGGAAGAACCATTTACACTGAACCCCGGTGGAAGTCCCGTAATAGGTCTTCTGGACTGCGGTTGCAAGAGGAGCATAATGAACGCGCTTCTCGACAGGGGCTGCCGCGTGGAAGTGCTTCCCTTCGAGCACGATCTCACAGAGGTTGAAGCAGACGGGTTCCTGATCTCGAATGGTCCAGGAGATCCTGCTGCTCTGAAAAACACAATCGACCGGATAAGAGCCCTGCTGGAATGCGACAGAAATGTACCCGTATCAGGTATATGCCTTGGTTGCCAGCTGATTGCGCTTGCGGCCGGGGGCAGGACATGGAAACTCCCGTACGGGCACAGGTCTCAGAATCAGCCTGTCATTCAGACAGGATCGGAAACATGCAGGATAACCAGTCAGAATCATGGATACGCAATAGATCAGAACTCCCTGTCTGACGATTGGGAAATCTGGATGACGAACCTGAACGACAGCACTGTTGAAGGTATCCGTCACAGATCCAGGCCGATTTCAGCGGTCCAGTTCCATCCTGAAGGCGCTCCCGGTCCCCGTGACAGTATTGATTTCTTCGACATCTTCCTTGGGGAGGTCCGGAGTGGCTGAAATAAAGAAAGTTCTCCTGCTGGGAAGCGGCGGCCTTCGAATAGGCCAGGCCGGGGAGTTCGACTACTCGGGCTCACAGGCTCTCAAGACACTCAGAAATGAAGGTGTGGAAACCGTCCTGGTCAACCCCAATATTGCAACCGTCCAGACATCCTCCGGGATGGCCGACACTCTCTACCTGCAGCCGGTCGACTCTCACACTGTGGCTAAGATCATCGAAAAGGAGCGCCCGGACGGCATCCTTCTTTCGTTCGGCGGGCAGACAGCACTCAACACAGGACTTGAGCTGGACGCTTCCGGAATCCTCGAACGCTTCGGGGTAAAGGTTCTTGGCACTCCCGTTGAGTCCATCCGCAACACAGAGGACAGGGAACGCTTCGTAGCGGTTCTGGATGAGATCGATGTCCGGACAGCCGGCTCCAGTGCCTGCCTCACCGTCGAGGATGCCCTTGAAGCTGCAAGGAGGCTTTCGTATCCGGTAATGGTCAGGTCGGGATTCTCTCTGGGGGGACTCGGAAGCGGTGTGGCACAGGATCCTGAAGGCCTGCGGGAACTGGCGGGCAATGCCCTCAGACTCGCTCCGCAGATACTGATCGAAGAGTACCTCGAAGGCTGGAAGGAAATTGAGTACGAAGTTGTCCGCGACCGGTTCGACAACTGCATGACAGTATGCAATATGGAGAACCTTGACCCTATGGGAATACACACAGGCGAAAGCATCGTAGTAGCGCCCAGCCAGACACTCTCCAACCATGAGTACCATACACTCAGAGAGATTGCTATCCGGACTGTACGTCACCTCGGCATCGTGGGGGAATGCAACATCCAGTACGCTCTCGATCCCGACAGCAGTGACTACAGGGTGATCGAGGTGAACGCAAGACTCTCTCGGTCTTCGGCCCTTGCAAGCAAAGCTACCGGATATCCCCTCGCCGCAGTAGCAGCGAAGCTAGCCCTGGGCAGCTCTCTCGCAGAGATAAGGAACACCGTCACCGGATGCACATCAGCCTTTTTTGAACCTTCGCTGGATTATGTTGTCGTTAAAGTTCCCAGATGGGACCTCGAACGCTTCCGGGGGGTCGACAGCAGGATAGGCTCCCAGATGAAAAGCGTCGGAGAGGTGATGGCAATCGGACGCGGTTTTGAGGAAACCCTTCAGAAGGCGCTGAGGATGATCGGGACCGGAATGAACGGGCTCGTGGGCAACAGCCTCGAGTTCCCGAATCTCGAGAAGGAACTGAGGGAGCCTACTCATAGAAGGATATTCGCCGTTGGTGAAGCCCTATCGCGGGGAATGGACCTCGAGGAGATACACAGGCTGACCCTCATCGACCGCTGGTTCCTCTACAGAATTGAAGCGATTGTCAGCAAGGCAATCGAACTCGGGGGAATGTCACCCGAGGACCTCACTTCAGAGGTCATTCTGAAGGCCAAGAAACTGGGTTTCTCGGACCATCAGATCGCCATATCCGCGGGAACGGACCAGGAAGAAGTGCGTAAACTCAGGCTCAGCTACGGAATCAGGCCTTCGGTGAAGCAGATCGATACAATGGCGGCGGAATATCCCGCGGTGACAAACTACCTCTACATGACCTATCTGGGAGAGAGTAACGATGTTGAATCCAGGGCCGGATCTGTCATTGTTCTGGGGAGCGGACCTTACAGGATAGGATCGAGTGTCGAGTTCGACTGGTGCTGTGTCAACGCAGTCGAGACCGCCAGGAAGCTGGGGTACCTAACTGTAATGGTGAACTGCAACCCGGAAACGGTCTCTACCGATTACGATATCTGTGACAGACTCTACTTCGACGAGCTCAGTCTGGAGAGGATTCTGGACATATACAGTTTCGAGCCTCCCGAGGGTGTAATCGTCTCGATGGGAGGACAGATCCCGAATACTCTTGCTCCAGGACTCCACGCTTCCGGTGTTAATATCCTCGGTACACCACCTGACAGCATCGATCAGGCAGAGGACAGGCACCGCTTCTCAACGCTTCTAGATGAGCTGGAGGTGGATCAGCCGGAGTGGGCGGAAGCAGGAAGCCTCGACGAAGCGATGGAATTCTCCCGTAAGGTGGGTTATCCCGTCATGATCAGACCTTCGTACGTGCTATCGGGAGCAGCAATGGCAGTGGTATGGGACGATTCGAGCCTCAGCGCCTACCTGAGCAGAGCAACCGAAGTGAACCCGGACTACCCTGTAGTTATCTCGAAGTTCATCGAGGAGGCGAAAGAGATCGAGTTCGATGGTGTCGCCTCCCGGGGGGAAATACTCCTCTATGCTATGGGTGAGCACGTCGAAAACGCGGGAGTGCATTCCGGAGACGCGACTGTCGTTATTCCTCCCCAGCGTCTGTACGTCGAGACAGTACGAAGGGTCCGGCAGACAGCGAGGAAGATCACCCGAGCCCTGGACATCACTGGTCCTTTCAATATCCAGTTCCTTGCGAAGGACAACAGGATAAGGGTAATAGAGTGCAACCTGAGAGCTTCACGTACATTCCCATTTTCATCGAAGGTCCTGCGGAGAAATTTCATCGGACTTGCTACCAGGGCGATTCTCGGTGCCGATACTGAGAGGGTCGAGAGTTCCACACTCGACCTGGATCATGTCGGAGTGAAGGCCGCTCAGTTCTCCTTCCAGCGTCTGACAGGTGCTGACCCCGCGATGGGTGTTGCCATGGCATCGACAGGAGAGGTTGCCTGTATTGGAGAAGACATGGAGGAAGCCCTTCTCTCCGCCATGCGATCCGTAGGCTTTGTGATTCACAGGAATACCGCTCTGGTTTCTACCGGTCCGAAGGAGCAGAAAGCCCTCTGGATGCCTGTGATCGACAGGATGGACAAAATGGGATTTACGATCTATGCCACCTCCGGCACAGCCAGATCACTAAGAGCCAGCGGCATAGCCGCCGAGACTCTCAGGTGGCCCCTGGAGGAGGAAACTCCAAACTGTCTTGAATACATCAGTTCCGGAAGGATCGGTCTCGTCATCAACGTTCCAAAGAACAATCAGTCCGAAGAACTCTCGAACGACTACCTCATCAGAAGGGCCGCGGTCGACTGCGGTGTTCCGCTGTT